>NZ_JBWJPF010000012.1:0-121025 GCF_056393265.1 Stenotrophomonas sp. Steno-C15 | reverse complement strand
CGTGCAGCTGGGCCTGGGTTACCGGTTCTGAGCAGTTGTTTACTGCCCCGTCCTTTGAGACGGGGCAGTACGCAGAGAGCGCGTGGACGCCTGGCTCAATCCGGACCCGGCCGGCTTCCCGCGCTGTGCCGGGTCTTCGATGACAATCAGCCCCGTCTACGAACACAGGCCGGCGGCCTGGCAGATCAGGCGGCTTGGGGGGATGGACTCCCAGCACCTAGGATGTGGTCACATTCCACCAGCCGAGCGTTACTCACGGCTTGTCTTTCCCCGCACCCCGCACATGCGAGCAGAGTGCCGCCTGGCATTGTCTCCAGCTCCGGCACCTTCGTATGGGTGATGTGCTTGCAGTGGTTGCAACGCAGGCTGACGGCATTTACGCGGTCAAGGCTGCCGTCGCAATCTCGTGTTGCATCAAGGGCGAGAATGTAGAAAAGTCCTGTATCGGGCATTGCGGTGTACCGAGCATTTTTGCCGATACTGCCCTGATCGTTGCCGTCACTATGTGATGAGCATCCCCGTTCAGTATCACGTTTTACTGAATCGTTTCGCAGATCGCGTTTATCTCACCTGGAAGTTCCATTGCGGCTGATAGGGTTGTTGCTCACCAAGGCGGTGTGCATGCCCATTCGGGCGGTTGTATATGTAAGCGAAGCGAGCGACGTGCTCGCTGGTGACAAGCTCGGCTTGTCCAACGGAAAGCTGGACAAAGTGGTAGACGATGCAGCTCGGTTTAACCGTGACGCAGGAGTCACGGGGGTCCTCCTCTTCGACGGCGAACGCTTCATGCAGTATTTGGAGGGACCGGAGGATGGCCTTTCGGTCGCCTATTCCAGGGTTCTAGGCGCAACCAGCCATCACGGAATTGTCGAGTTACAGCGAGGAAGAGTTGGTCAACGACGGCTTCCGTTCTGGCCGATGCGCTGGCTACCTGTTGAGCCGGCAGAACTGCGCGGTATGGTCCGTGCCGATTGGACCGGTTTCAGCCAGCGTGGTGCAGAGGACAACGCCACCGCGATGGATATGCTCGTCCGCCTTGTCGAGCCCTACGTGCTCGCTGCATAGCTATCAAGGCGGAGTCTATCCGCCTGCAATCTGTTCTGTTAGCACTACCAGAGACTGCTGGAACGCGGCGGAGAACAGGGGGCCGCCGTCGTGCTGATGTGCAGCCGTGATAACGGGCAATAGCGTTGATTGCCAAAGGCACCAGTACTCCGAAATTCTTCGTACTACGGGGCGCAGATCCCACGTTAGCTTGGTGGGCGGCGCTCGCATTCCTGTGGGGGATGCTGGCGGTCCTTGTAGTTGGAGCGGGTTGGCTTTGCGTGAAGGCCAAGCGCTACCGGTAGACGTCTACATGGTCACGCGTTGCGGAAGCTGAAAGTAATTGAATTGCTTCATGTGCCACTCCGCCCAGGTCACCGTCACGTATCTGAGGCTGGGCCGGGTGATCTGTGTAACTGCTCTCCAAAGATCAACCCTGTCGCTTAAGTTTGGCGACAGTGAATGACATGATTGCAGCGGGCAGAGCGAACAGCAGCGCGAAGACCGAGACGCGGTAGAGTCCGAACCAATCCGTGAATCCATTCTCAACGCTAAATGCGATGAAACCAGAGGCGAACGCCATGATCGCACCCATTAAGGACGCCTTGCGGGGAGTCGCACCAAGGAGCCCAGCAGTTAATGCGATTACTGCGCAAAAAATGGCGATTTCCATAGGGGGTTGTTTGTCAGCTGGAAAAGTTGTTAAGGATATTCTGATTGATGATGAAAGGCGGCCTGAAAACAGCCGCCTCAGCAATTTCTTGGCACTAAATTTCTTGTGAGCCTTTGGGCAGCTTCGGAACCGGTCCGCCGGGGCCAACTGTTACGGTTCCCGTTCTTCCACCTCCGCCGTAGCTACCGCCGCCAATGTCGGATCCGCCGCCTCTACCTACGCCCTGGCCACTGCCACGACCACTGCCGGAGCCAACGCCGCCAACGCTATCAGCGTCACTCAGCGTCTCGACAGGTCTTGACTTTATGCCTTCAAATTTCCGAGATTGATTTAGTTGGTAGTCGATGCACACGGTTTGGGAGCACACCGTGATTACGTCGCCAATTTCGACTTGCCTTGCGAAAAAAGAAATTTGATTTGGATATGGATCCGCTACAAACCTTTTAAGGACAGATTCGACTCCGGGGTGAGCATACGGCATCTGCATGGTGCAGTAATGGCAGGAGATCGGCCCCCATCGGGCGGGTTGTGACGCGAACGCGGTGTAGGCCAGAACTATCAGTGCTGCTGATGAGAGGGTCGCAAGGATGGCGACATTTACTTTTCTTCTTGAGGTTCTATCCATGATTCAAGAGGCTCTGGTTGTATTAGTGTGAGCAGCAGTTAATTATGATTTGCTGGCTGCGTGACTTGGCTTGCTCTCGTTGGGAGTCCGTAAGATTTTTGGCAAGTTCTATTTGATCCACTTGGCTGTCTGCCGCCCTCGTCGATTTTATTGCTGCAAGCCTGTATGCGTAGGCCTCTACGGGGTCCGCGGGTGCAATGACTCCGTTTTCGTATACGTCTGAAAGGCTATACAGTGCGTCGGTGCTCCCTAGTCCTGCGGCCAGCTTCAGATAGTTTATAGAGTCGTCTTTCCATTTCTGAACTAGTTCTGGTTTCATCGCGTACTCCTGCGGATCGCCTAGCGCATGGTCTGGGTTGATGGGGTACATGATCATCGCCTCGATCGATCCTTGTTGGGCCGCTTTTTCCAGCCAGTTCGTCTTTTGAAACTTGTCGCTCGTGAGTAATCCCTCGCATTCGAGTAGGCTTTTTCTGTCTTCTGCTGCAGTGTTTTTCATGGGTGTTGATTTTTCTCCGGCGTCGATTTCTTGATAGGATTTTCCGACATTTCGGAGTTGATTGCTGCAATCTAACGTCGCCAGGAAAATGTCGTACGATGCTACGGCGTCGCCCGATTGCGCTGCTTGAAACAGACTTTCTGCATAATCGAGGGCGTTCCCTGAGGGGCGCATCGGTCCGCTTCGGTTGATTGAGAATGCTCTACCCATTTCGGGTCTTGCTGCATGAGCTGATATCTTTCGCTCACTCACCAATCTTTCGATGTTGGGCCAAGACTTCGGTGCGGCCTCATTGTTGTTGCGGAGAGGGATGCGTGTTTCATCGGTCTTGAGCGTTCTCTGATCGTCACCAGAGAAATGCAGAGCAGCTATTGCGCTGAGGCAAGCAATTGTGAAAGCAGCGAGGGCTATTGCTGTGGATTTCTTCATGCGGGCTCTGGGCAGTTTCGTCAAATGGAACTAGGTGGTCATCTCCGCCGGCAGGATTTTTTCGATTTACCGAGCTATTGCGCTGAAGGCGGAGAACCCATGCCACTTTCACCTAATAGAACGTTGTTAAGCATGGATTCCCCCAGGTCACCCTTTGCGGATATTTATTATTCGTTCAGTATTGCGGGTCGAGGCGTATCTCTTGGTGCCCCGATGCCCTCTGGCTGGGTCCAGACCGGTGAGTGCTGGGCGCTCTGGTAAAACGGCCGAGAGACAGCCAGCGCTGCTTCCGATGGTGGTGCCGGCGTGCGCCTGTGGATGGAAGGCCAGAAGATGTGGCAAGTGAAGAAAGTGCGCGCGGCGAGCGTCCGGCAGGCGAAACGGTATTCCGAGCGCTGGTGCGCGGCCAGGCTACATCCCGACCTTCCCCTGCGCGAGGCCGTCGCCCGGCTGACGGACAGCACCCCGATCCGGCTGCCGCCGCCACTGTCCGGCCTGCCGCCAACGCGTGCGCAGCAGCAACAGGCGCGGCGCCTCGCTGAGTCTGGGGCGCTGGATCTGACACGGATCAAGGAAGCGCTGGAGCCGCGCAAGCCGCCGGCAGAGACCAAGCCCAGGGCGAGGGATCCTCAGAAGGCGCGGGTTAGGGCGGCGCTGCAGCAGCTACGGCAGGGTGTTTAAGCGGACCAAGGCCGTTCCGAAAAATTTCCTAACCCTTTGTTGCACAAGGCTTTGAAGTGATAGTTTTGATCGCGTATGCGGAACGGAGATAAGCGTAGTGGCTTGAAAGATATCGGGTTGTCTCGTGACTTTTAATCTTTTGGTCGTAGGTTCGAATCCTACACGGCCCACCATTGCACTCAGAGACTTAGGCGTCCTTCGGGGCGCCTTTTCTTTGGATCGTCCTCCGCCTCAAGGCCAAGGGCAACGCGCTTCATTCTCCATCTGCGCCCCATTCTGCGGCTGCGCGCAGACGTTGCATGGGGCTGACGATTGCGTGTCGCTCACGACTTCACTTTCTGGCTTCGGAACAGCACATAGGCAAGGACAGCGGCGATCCCGGCCGGGATCAGCACGGCCGCAAGCACGATCATCCAATGCCAGAAGCTGAAGCTGCTCATACGGTTGGACCCTGGACTGGTGGCTTGAATCCTAGCACCGCGCAGTCAACGCTGCGGCGGCCTGTTTTGATGCATGTGCGGCATGGAGCGGAGATGCTGGACGAAAATCCGACGCAGATCGCGGAGCATTCCAGGGCCGTACAGGAGTGCAAAGCGGAACTGGACTAGTTCATGCTCTCGGGGCTGAAGCCGCGCTTGAAGTGATACTCAACCAGCATCCACCCGCTGTCGATCCCTGTATGGGCCCAGGTTTCGATGGAGCCATCTGCCTGGCGATTCGTGATCGTGATCGCCTCGCCCTGCCGCCCTGAGGCGGGCAGCTCCACAGTTGAGCCGCTGGATGTTCGAGTCAGCGGCTGCGGCTCAATCTGCCTGCGGACAATAGAAATCTCTCCCCCAGAGGTGACGGGCGCGTATCCGGGAGACCGTGCCTTGACCCACGCCAGAATGGACGCGGCCTCGACGGAGCCTGCTGGCCAGGTCGTCCGCGATTCCACGGTGGTGCGCGCCTTCACGGGTGCGGCGTCTGCACCGACCAGTGCCGGGCCGACAGACACACTCGTCAACAGCGCGATGCCGAAAGCAAGCGACGTCATCTGCATGGGAATTCCTTTCCTTGGACAGCGATCAATGGGTGCGTTCCCCACCTCCTGTGGAGGCTACTTCGCCGTCGCAGCCTTGGCCTCTGCTGCCTCGCGTTCCGCCGCCACGGTGGCAGCCACATTCGCAGCGCGGGCGGCGGCGTTCGCGGCCTGCTCCGCTGCGGCACGATCAGCACTGAACTGCGCCTGCCGTTGGATGCTGTATCTGCGCTCCAGTTCCACTGATGCAGCGAAGCTGTCGGGATGCTTCGCGGCGCAGGCCTGCTGCACCAGTTGCACCGCACGGTCGGACAGCCCGGGCTGGAGGTTAGCGAGCAGGCAGTCGCCATACGGAGCGGATGCGGTTGGGCCTGCGGCCAGTGCGACGACGATCATTGCATTCAACATGCGTACCTCCTTGTAGGTTTGAACATGACGATGGACCGGTCCGGCCCGAGTATGGACCGCTTTGCAGCAGCGGGCTACTCGGCCCGCACATCCCGGCACACCAGTTCCGCCAGGCTGCGGCAAGCGAAGAACAGCCCTTCCACCACCCCGGCGTCCAGATGCCGGTCCGGCGTGGCCATTTCCCGGCAGCGGTCGGCGGCGTGCAGCAGTTCCGCCACGGTCAGCATGCCGATGGCAGCCCGTTCCACCCGCGACAGGGCAACCCCACGCCCCGGGGAAACGTCGGCCTCAGGCCAGGGCAGACCATCGGCACCTTCACCCGCGCGGATGCGTTTCAGGCAGCCCAGGAAGGTGCTCAGTTCGGGCGATGGATTGTTGTCGTCATCATTGGTGCTGGCGTCGAATGAAGCATAGTGCGGGCGTTCGGTCATTTCGGCTTCCTCGGCTCTTGCGTGGGCGTGCCACCGCGCAGCGCGGGTGGCGGGCGATGCGTGGCTGCAAGCCGGAATGACATCACGCAGTAACCGGCGGGTCCGAAAACCCCCACGCACCGCCCGCCATAACGGCCGACGGATCACCCGCCGGCACCATCCAAAGACAGCGTCGGCCGGTGAGCGCAAACAACAGCGTGAATGTCATCACGGGCTTGCAGGCCCGGTGCCACCCGTTGTCGGTGGCGCTGCATGGTGTTTACGCACGCGCTTGGATTTCAATGAGGATTCTCCGAAGAGAAATGCGGAACCAAGGCGCGCGACGATGGTGGTGCAGGCGTATCTGATGCGGCAAGCGACAGTACGCGACGTGTTGATGCTTACGCCCGGTTTATCGCGTTGGAAGTTGTCGAGAACAGCGGGTGGCGGCGACCATGCCGTGATGTGTCGCGTGGAAAATGGGCGTGACTTTCGCCTGCAGCGGTGGCAAGGCCTGCGAGTCGTACCCTCGAAAATCGGTGCATTTGCGACGACCGAGATGTTGGCGTCCGCGCCAGAGCGATGTGTTGTAGAGCCGAGCCATGCTCGGCTGCAGTTCGCGTCAGGGCCAAGCCGAGCGTGGGCTCGGCTCTACAGTGATCCATCCACGCTTGGCGTGGATCTACAGCGACCTCGCGCTATGCTCGGCCTCTTTCCCAGGACGGGTTCCCCATGCGCCTCATCGTGCTTTCGCTGTTGTTGTCCGCCGTCTCCGCCGCGCCACTGATAGCCGCCGAGCCGGCCCCATCCACACGGACAACGCAAGCCACCCCGTTGGTGATCGGCGAAACCTTCACCCTCGAATCGAAGGCGCTGGGCGAGACCCGCCGCATCAATGTCTACCGCCCGCAGCCGTGGGGCCTGGATCCGAAGGCACCGCTGCCGGTGCTCTACATGCCCGACGGCGGCATCGGCGAGGACTTCCTGCATGTGGCGGGGCTGGTGCAGGTGCTGACCGGTAACGGCAGCATGCGCCCGTTCCTGCTGGTCGGCATCGAGAACACCGAGCGCCGCCGCGACATGACCGGCCCCAGCAAGGACCCGCAGGACC
Source organism: Stenotrophomonas sp. Steno-C15 (assembly GCF_056393265.1). NCBI lineage: Bacteria > Pseudomonadati > Pseudomonadota > Gammaproteobacteria > Lysobacterales > Lysobacteraceae > Stenotrophomonas > Stenotrophomonas sp. Steno-C15. The sequence goes on along the minus strand of NZ_JBWJPF010000012.1, from coordinate 114,124 downwards.
AGAAGATCGCGCCGCGCATCGGCGGTTCGGCGGCCTACCGCGCCTTCCTGCGCGATGAACTGATGCCGCAGGTGCGCCAGCGCTACCCGACCACCGATGAGCGTGCGTTGATCGGCGAATCGTTGGCCGGCCTGTTCGTGATTGAAACACTGCTGCAGGAACCGGCGCTGTTCAACAGCTACATCGCTCTCGATCCCAGCCTGTGGTGGAACCGTGGCACCTTGCTGGCCGGCGCAGCCACGCAGCTGCCGGCGGTGACGCAGGCAAAGCCACGCGTATTCCTGGCCAGCAGTGGGCAACCGGAACTGGCCAGTTCCGCGGCGCAGTTGGCCACGCTGCTGCAACAGCCGTCGCCGTCGCCGCTGGTGAAGTACCTGCCGCTGCCGGAAGAAACCCACGCCACGATCTATCACCCGGCCGCATTGCAGGCACTGCGCACGCTGTTCCCGGCGCCGCCAGCGGCTTCGCCCTGACCGCACTGGCACCGGCGTGCACCGCATGCAAGGATGCGGCAGCGGCGCCATCCGGTGCGCCGCCCGTAACGGGAGCGTGTGGATGCAGCGTGTGCGTGGATGGAGTGTGGCGGCCTGTCTGGCCGTAAGTGGCTGTGCGATGTCGGTGGCGCCACCGGCGGCGCAGAGTGAGGCAAAGCAAAGCGCGTCTACCGTCGCGCCGGGTGTGGTGCTGCCGGATACCGAGGCGCTGCGCGTGCACGATCCGGTCGGCCGCGATTACCCGGTGTGGGTGGCGTTGCCGGCCGACTACGCCGCACATCCGGAAAAGCGCTATCCGGTGCTGTACGTGACCGACGCGCTGTACAGCTTCCCGCTGGTACGCAGCGTGCGACACATGGTGGGGCAGCGGGGCGTCAACATCGAAGACTTCATCCTGGTGGGGCTGCCGCCGCAGGAGGGGCTGACCTCCAGGCAGAGCCGTTCGCGCGACTACACGCCCAGCGACCCGGCACGTACCGATCCGCGGGACTACAGTGATGACGTCAGCTACGGCGGTGCCGCGCACTATCGCGACTTTCTTGCCGAGCAGGTGCTGCCGATGATCGATGCGCGCTACCGCACCGATCCGGCGCGGCGTGCCTATGCAGGCCATTCCTATGGTGGCCTGTTCGGCGCCTATGTGCTGACCACGCGCCCGGACATGTTCCGTAGCTACATCCTGTCCAGTCCGTCGCTGTGGTTCGATGATCATCACGTGCCGCGCATGCAGGCGGAGGCCAAGGCGCCGACGCAGCCGACCACGGTGGTGCTGTCGGTAGGCAGCTTTGAAACGGTCAAGCCCGAGCCGCGTTATTTCACCCGCAACGACATGCTGCGCGACAACGCCGAGTTCGCCGAGCAGCTGCGCAGCAGCGGGCGTTCGTTGAAGGTGGAGAACATGGTGATCGATGACGAGGACCACTTCACGGTCTACCCGGACGTGATCACGCGCGCGCTGCTGAGGGTGTTCCCGGGCACCGGGCCGTACAGCAGCGGTTGACGGCGGAGGTCATCCACGCAGGGCGTGGATGGATGCTTCACGCCGCCTGTGCATCCGGCCCGGTCAATACGCCCACATCCGCGTGGCGGAAGCACAGGCGGATCGCATCGAGCAACTCGCTCATGTTGTACGGCTTGGGCAGGAAATGGATGCCGTCGCGCAGCTGCGGCAGGACGGCGTGCTGGTCCATGCCCGATGTCACCAGGATCGGCAGCTGGGGATGCAGGCCGCGGACCCGGTTGGCGGCTTCAATGCCGCTGATCGGGCCCAGATTGACGTCGGTGAACAGCAGGTCGAAGCGCTCGCCGGCGGCCAGCAGGCCCAGTGCCGCTTCGGCAGAGCTCACCCCCACCACGTGGCAGGCCTGGCTTTCCAGCGCCATGCGGCTCAGTTCGCGGGTCTCCTCCGCGTCCTCGATCAGCAGGACGCGCGGTTCAACGTGGCGCTTGGACAGCAACATGACGCGACAACTCCGGACAGCGACGGTGAAAAGGCGCGCAAGTATGCGCAATCCGGTAGTGATCCCGGCGTGCACGGCAAGCCACGTGGATGTTACAGACGGCGGCGCCGGCGCACGCCCCAGGCCAGGACCGCGACCGCCAGCAGAGCCGTGCCGATGCGCAGGCTGGTGGCCTGCCAACCGAGCGCCACGGCGTCGTCCAGGCTGAACACGTTCCAGGCCAGGTTCATCGACACGTGCAGCGCCAGGCCGCACCACAGGGTGTTGCCATCCAGGCGGTCCAGCCAGGCGAAGACGAAGCCCCCCAAGGCGATCACTGCGCCGACGAACAGCGCCACCCCACCGCCATCGAAACCGCCGAATCCAAGCCAGTGCACCATGCCGAACAACAGGGCCTGCGGCAGTGCGAGCAAGGGCCACGGGCCGCGCACGATCTTCACCAGCAGAATGAAGCCCAGGCCGCGGAACAGAATCTCTTCGGCCAGCGGGAACAGAACGGCCAGCATCGTCGCATCGAGGGCGGTCAGCGCCGTGTTGGGTCGGCCGAGCACGGCCAGACCCACCCAGCAGGGCAGGCTGGCGAGCAGCACCCATAGCGGTCCGCGCATCCCGTTGCCGCGCAGGCCGAGGCTTTCGGCCAACCCCATGTGGCGCGGACGCAGCAGCAGGGCCAGCAGCACGGCCACCAGCACCGCCAGGGCGTTGTCGAGCAGGCTGCCGCCATAGGGGATCGGCAGGCCGGGGATGGGCCGCCCCAGCGCCGCCGCGATGTCACGTACGTTCAGCCCCAGGCCCGTTCCCAGCAGGACCAGCAGGATCCGGGCGGCAGTCGGCAGGCGGGACAGGACACTCATCAGCGCATTCCATGCGGGACCAGACCGCAGTGTGCGATGCGGCGCGATGCAGGGCACGCGCCGGAAGTCCCCCTGCCATCGGTCATGCGTTGCCGGGCAGTCATCGCAGAGCAGGTAGAGTCCAGAGCAGACCTGACAGGAGCAATGCCGATGCTGTGCCCCGTGTGCAAGACCCAGACCCTGCAGATGGCCGAGCGCCATGGCATCGAGATCGACTACTGCCCGAATTGCCGCGGCGTGTGGCTGGATCGTGGCGAACTGGACAAGATCATCGAGCGCGCCAATGCTGGTGCGGCGGTGCCGCCACCGCCGCCAGCACAGGCACAACCGGCGGCAGTGCCACCGCCGGTGATGCACCGCGATACCCGCCACCTTGGCCAGCGTCACGACGAAAACCGTGGCCAGCACGGTTACGGCTACAAGAAAAAGAAGAAGGAAAGCTTCCTGTCCGACCTGTTCGATTTCTGACAGGCCCACGGGGCAGCGGCGATCCCGGGGGCGTCAGGTCCGGCGCAGGATGAACTCGCGGTCGCGGCTGTCGCCGACGATGAAGTCGTATTCGCCGGCCTTGCTGCAACCGTAGCGCGCGTAGAAGCGCTGTGCGCCGAGGTTCTCCTCCCAGACGCCGACCCACAGGGTGCGGCGCTGCGGCGTATCCAGCCAATGCAGGAACGCCTCCATCAGGCGCGCCCCGTGGCCGCCGTTCTGGTACGCCGCCAGCACATACAGGCGCTTGAGTTCGATGTCGCCGTCGCGGGCGTCGACATGCGGCAGGGTGTTGGCTCCTGCGGCCAGATAGCCAACCACCGTATCGCCATCGAGCAGCAGCCAGACCGCGCTGCGTGGATCGGACAGCTCGATGCGCTGCGGCTGCGTGCTGTAGTGTGCGTGCAGGAACGCATGCAGATCCTGTGGCGGATAGGAGTCGCCCCAGGTTTCGGTGTAGGTGGCGATGGCGATCGCTGAGAGCGCTTCAGCGTCGGCGAAGGTGGCGCGGCGGATCTGCAAGGCCATGATGCAAGCTGCGAAAGAACGTGCCGCAGTGTAGCCGGCCCCGGTCTGAACCGGGGCCGGCTGCTGCACGCATTGTGCCGACTAGAACCACATGCGCACGCCCGCTACCCAGCGCGTGTCGCGCGCGTGGTCGCCGGCATAGTCGGCGGTATCGCCGAAACTGCGCTCATGGGTGATACCGATGTAAGGCGCGAAGCGGCGGCTGAACTCGTAGCGCAGGCGCAGTCCGGCCTCGACCTTGTTCAGGCCGCGCCCGATGCCGTACTCCGGTTCGTCCTTGCTGGCCACGGTGGCCTCCACCAGCGGCTGCAGGATCAGCCGGTTGGTCAGCAGCACGTCGTACTCCACTTCGGCCTTGGCCAGCAGCTGTCCGCCGGAGCCGGCATAGAGCGTGGCCGAACTCTCGAACTTGTACGGCGCCAGGCCCTGGATGCCGATGGCCGCCCAGGTTCGGGAATCGGCGGGGCGGAAGTCCTGGCGGACACCCACCAGTACATCCCACCAGGGCGACACGCTGCGCCCGTACAGTGCTTCCACCGCCGAGGATTCGGTGCGGCCCTCACTGCGCTCGCCATCGGTGCGCAGCCACAGGCGGTTGATGTTGCCGCCGATCCAGCCGGTGGCCTCCCAGGCCTGGCCGTTGCTGTTTTTGCCATCCCAGTGCTCCAGGCGGTCGATCAGCAGCAGGCTGTTGATTTCCGGCGCATGCTCCATCGCGCCATGGGCGATGGGCGGGAACGCGGCGGCACGATCGGCGTCGGTGGGCACTGGAATCGGCTCGCGCGGCTCGGTCGGTGCGGACGTGCCGTGACCCATCGCCGCGTGATCCATCTGCGAGTGATCCATCTTCGAATGATCCATCGTCGAATGATCCATCTTCGAGTGATCAACCGCGTCTTCGGCAGTGGGCTGCTTGGTCTTCGGCGCCGGTGCCGGTGCGGGCGTGGGCATGTCATGGCCCGCGTGCGACTGTGCGAAAGCAGGCAGTGCGACAGTCAGGGCCATTGCCAGCAGGCTGGGGGAGAAAAGGGAGCGTCTCATTCTTCGATCCTCACTTCGCGCATCATCCCCGCTTCCATGTGGTAAAGCAGGTGGCAGTGATAGGCCCAGCGGCCGAGCGCATCGGCGCGCACGCGGTAGCTGCGGCGGGTGCCCGGCGGCATGTCCACCGTGTGCTTGCGCAGCTGGAAGTTGCCCTGCGCGTCCTCCACATCGCTCCAGACGCCATGCAGGTGGATCGGATGCTGCATCATCGTGTCGTTGACCAGCACGATGCGCATGCGCTCGCCGTAGTTCAGCCGCAGTGGCTCGGCGCTGGCGAATGGAATGCCGTCGAACGACCAGGAGAACTTCTCCATGTGGCCGGTCAGGTGCAGCTCGATCTCACGGCTGGGCTCGCGGCCATCGGGGTCCTCGAACAGGCTGCGCATCGCGCCGTAGGTCAGCACCTGGCGGCCGTTGTCGCGCAGGCCGATGCCGGGATCGTCCAGCTTGGGATCGGTGGCCGAGCTCTGCATGTCCACCAGCGGATTGTTGCGTTCGCTGGCCGGGTGCTGCGGTGCCTTGCCGGTGGTCGTCGCGCCGCCATGCGCGCCGTGCCCCATGCTGGCGCCGCAGCCGCCTTCCATGCCTTTCATCGCGGCCATGTCATGACCGCCGTGACCGCCGCCCATGTCGTGACCCATATCGCTCATCGTCAGCAGCGGGCGCGGGTCGCGGGCGGGAACCGGCGCCTGCAGGCCGTGGCGCACGGCCAGGGTGCCGGCCGCGTAGCCGGTGCGGCCCATGTCCTGGCAGAAGATGGTGAACGCATCCTGCCCGCTGGGTTCGACCAGCACGTCGTAGGTCTCGGCGGGGGCGATGCGGAACTCATCGATGCTGACCGGATGGATGTACTGGCCATCGGCAGCGACCACGGTCATCTTCAGGCCGGGAATGCGCACGTCGAAGTAGGTCATCGAGGCGCCGTTGATGAAGCGCAGCAGCACCTTCTCGCCAGTGCGGAACAGCCCGGTCCAGTTGCCGGCCGGCGCGGTGCCGTTCATCAGGTAGGTGTACGTATGCGCGTTGATGTCGGAGATGTCGGTGGGTGTCATCCGCATCCGTCCCCACATGCCGCGGTCGGACAGCGCCGCAGACCAGCCATCGCGGCGCACATCGCGCACGAAGTCGGGCAGGGTGCGCTTGTAGTAGTTGTCGTGCTCGGCGAGCTTCTTCATGCGCCGGAACAGTGCACCCGGGTCCATGTCGGTCCAGTCCGACAGCATGATCACGTGCTCGCGGTCGTGCCGGTACGGGGCCGGCTCGGCCGGGTCGATGATCAGTGCGCCATACAGGCCGGCCTGCTCCTGGAACATCGAATGGCTGTGATACCAGTACGTGCCCGACTGCTTGAGCTGGAAGTGGTAGTGGTAGGTCTCGCCGGGACCGATGCCGTTGAAGCTCAGGCCCGGGACGCCGTCCATGTTGGCCGGCAGCAGGATGCCGTGCCAGTGGATCGAGGTCGGGTGGCGGTCCAGCGTATTGCGTACGAACAGATCCACGGTCTGGCCCTCGCGCCAGCGCAGGATCGGTGCCGGCAGTGAGCCGTTGACGGTGATCGCCGGCCGGGTGCGACCGGTGAAGTTGGCCAGCGATTCGCCGATGGCCAGTTCCAGGCGGGTATCGGTCAGCACGGCCGGTGCGCCGGCCAGGCGCGGGGCGGCACTGGCCGCAGCGAGCGCGCGCTGCGGCACGCCGACCGCGGCGATGCCGGCAACCACGCCGCCAGCGGCGAGACCCTGAACGAACAGGCGGCGCGACGGCATGGGCAGGGCGCCCGGGCCGGGGGGAATGCGGGTATTCATGGTGGTGACTCCAGACACGGTAGGACGCCGGCAGCGGGCCGGCTTGAGTGCGCGTGGCGCACGACGCGTGTGGATCAGGCGATGGGGGGGCGGGAAAGTGGCGGCAACGGCGGCGCCGGGCGGCCGTTGGCCGGCATCGGCTGCGGTGTCAGCGACAGGCCGGGACCGGCCATGAAGGGCAGCGCCTGCACCGCCAGCAGGGGATGCTGGGCACAGCTGCGCAGGCAGTCCTTGATCTGGCAATGCGCATCGTGGGCCGCCGGTTGGGCCTGCGGCGCCTCGTCGGCGGACATGGCGGCGTGGTGATGGCAGTCGGCGTCGCCCGCCATCGTCGCCATCATCACGTGGGCCATGCGGCCCATCTCCTCATGACCGCTGGCCATGGCCGCGTTCAGCCCGTTGAGCAACAGGCTGAGCATGAGCACGACGCGGAGCAGGGTAGAGGCCAGGGACATGGCGCTAATCTAGCCGCAAGCGGGCCCGGATGCACTTCCGGCTGAATGGCCGGTTCAAGATTGGAGCGGCACCAATGTAGAGCCGAGCCCGCGCTCGGCTGCTTCTGCGGCAATGGCAGCCGAGCGTGGGCTCGGCTTTACAGGAGGCCGGGCGCTACCCCTCTTCGCGCACGATTTCCACCAGGCGCGGACCATAGCGGCTCAGCTTGGTGCCACCGATGCCGCCGACCCGGGCCAGCTCGTCCAGGCTGGTGGGGCGCTGTTCGGCGATGTTGCGCAGGGTACTGTCGTGGAAGATCACGAAGGCCGGCACGTTCTGCTCGCGGGCCAGTTCGGCACGCAGGCCGCGCAGGGCATTGAACAGGGCCAGATCCTGCGGGGGGACCGACAGGCCGGTGCGCTGCGCGCTGCGTTCGCGGCCGGCGCTGGTCGCAGCCTCGCGGCGCATGTTCACCGTGCGGCGGCCCTTCAGTACGTCGCGGCTGGCATCGGTCAGGCGCAGGCCGCCGTGGCCTTCGCTGTCCACTTCGAGCAGGCTGGCGGCCACCAGCTGGCGGAACACGCTGCGCCAGGTCCTTGCATCCAGGTCGCGGCCGATGGCGTAGGTGCTGAGCTGGTCATGACCTTGCTGGCGCACCTTCTCGTTCTCGCTGCCGCGCAGGATGTCGATCAGATGGCCGACGCCGTAGCGCTGGCCGCTGCGGTAGACGCAGCTCAGTGCCTTCTGCGCGGGAACTGTCGCGTCCCATGCCGCTGGCGGGGTCAGGCAGTTGTCGCAGTTGCCGCAGGGGCGGGGATAGGTCTCCCCGAAGCCGGCCAGCAGCACCTGGCGGCGGCATTGCATGGATTCGCAGTAGCCGAGCAGGTGGTCGAGCTTGGACCGCTCCAGCTGCTTGCGTTCCTCGCCGGCTTCGGACTGCTCGATCATCTGCTTGAGCAGCACGACGTCGCCCAGGCCGTAGCACAGCCATGCTTCGGCCGCTTCGCCATCGCGGCCGGCGCGGCCGGTTTCCTGGTAGTAGCCTTCCATCGACTTGGGCAGGTCGGTATGCGCAACGAAGCGCACGTCCGGCTTGTCGATGCCCATGCCGAAGGCGATGGTGGCGCACATGACGATGCCGTCCTCGCGCAGGAAGCGGCGCTGGTTGTCCGCGCGGACGTCGGCGGGCAGGCCGGCGTGGTAGGGCAGGGCGTTGAAGCCCTGTCCGCGCAGGTACTCGGCGGTTTCCTCGACCTTGCGCCGCGACATGCAGTAGACGATGCCCGCCTCGCCGCGATGACCGCGCAGGAAATCGGTGAGCTGCTTGCGTGCGTTGTCCTTCTGTACCACGGTGTAGCGGATGTTGGGGCGGTCGAAGGAGCTGACGAAATGGCGGGCATCCTGCAGGTCCAGGCGCTCGGCGATCTCGCGCTGGGTCGGCGGATCGGCGGTGGCTGTCAGGGCAATCCGGGGAATCTGCGGCCAGCGCTCGTGCAGCACCGTCAGCTGGCGGTACTCGGGGCGGAAGTCATGGCCCCATTGCGACACGCAATGGGCTTCGTCGATCGCGAACAGGGCGATCCGGCTGCGCGAGAGCAGGGACAGGAAGCGACCCGTCAGAAGGCGCTCGGGTGCGACATAGAGCATGTCCAGCTCACCGGCCAGCAGTTCGCGTTCGACGCGGCCGGCAGTGTCCGCGTCCAGCGTCGAGTTCAGGTATTCGGCGCGCACGCCCAGCTGGCGCAGGGCTTCGACCTGGTCCTGCATCAGTGCGATCAGCGGTGAGATGACAATGCCGCACCCGTCGCGCAGCAGGGCGGGCACCTGGTAGCACAGCGACTTGCCACCGCCGGTGGGCATCAACACCAGGGCGTCGTGACCGGCAGCCACGTGCTCCACGATGTCCTGCTGCGGACCACGGAAATCGTCGTAACCAAAGACGCGGTTGAGCAGGTCGTGCGCGGGACGGGAAGCCATCGCGCTAGTTTACCCCGGAGGGAGGGGTAGGGGTTCGGCAGGGCTGCGCCCTGCACCTGCTGCAAGCCAGTGCAACGTCAAAGGCAACAGCCGGCTCTGGGCTGATCCGCGGTCTGGTGGGGCGGTGTCGGAGTGCGGGGACGCCGCAAGTACGTCCGTGTAGGCTTGGCAGCCGCATCCATGCGGCTGACACCCCGCACTCCGACACCGCCTCACCTTCGACAGTTTCCCGGTGACGGTGGGGCCATCCACGCCCTGCGTGGATGAAATCTGTCAGATATCGACAAACAGAATGGGGTCGGATCCGTTTTCCTGCGGAAAACGGATCCGATCCCAAGGCATGTCCTGACAGCTCGCGGAGATCTGTCGAAGGCGGGGTGGGTCCGGTTGCGGGGGCGTGAGCGCCATGGATGGCGCGACCGAGCCTACAGGGACGTACTTGCGGCGTCCCCCGCAACCGGACCCACCCCGCCAACCCACAGGAAACCCGCTTTTGCTCCGGCCGTTGCCGTTGCAGTTGCTTCTGCGGGTGCAGGGCGCAGCCCTGCCGAACACCCCCCAACCCTTACTGCAGCAGGGAGCGCAGCATCCACGCATACTTCTCGTGGGTCTGCAGGCGCTGGGTCATCAGATCCTCGGTCGGGGCATCATCGCCCTTGGCCGCCACCTCTAGCACTTCACGCGCCGTACGGCAGACCGCTTCGTTGGCGACCACCAACTGGCGTACCATTTCCCGCCAGTCCGCGCTGTCGGTCAGGCCCGGCTCCTCGGCGATCGAGGTCAGCGCAGCGAACTCCCGGTAGGAGCCCGGGGCATTGAAGCCCAGCGCGCGGATGCGCTCGGCCACATCGTCCAGGGCCGCCCATTGCTCGGTGTACTGTGTTTCAAACATGGTGTGCAGCGAGTTGAACATCGACCCGGTCACGTTCCAGTGGAAGTTGTGCGTCTTCAGGTAGAGCGTGAACGCGTCGGCCTGGAAGCGCGACAGACCGTCGGCGATCTTCTTGCGGTCGCCCTGGGTGATCCCGATATCGATATTGGGGGCCGACGGCGCCGCAGCGGCAAGCTTCTGCTTGCCGGTCTTGGCCTTGGTCGGGCTCTTGGTCTTCGCCATGGGGTTCCTCCTTGTGGAATCGTTGGTCTTCACAATAAATCAGTCTTGACGACTGTTTGCTTTCAAAGTTTTAAACGAACCGATTGATGAACGCTATCGACAAAATGCCGCAGTCCCGCCTGCGCCAACAGCGCGCCGCCATCGACGGCGCAATGAGCCGCGACCGGGGCCGTTTGCTGGGGATGCTCTCGCGTTGCCAGGCCAAGCCACAGGATGCGGCACTGGCTGCTACCTTCGAGCAGGCCTTGCAGGCGTCGGTGCAGCGCCGGCAGAAACGGGCGCAGCAGCAACCAGCCATTACTCTGGACCCCCAGCTGCCGATTGCGCGTGAAGCCGATGCCATCATCGCGCTGATCCGGGATCACCAGGTGGTGGTGATCGCGGGCGAAACGGGCTCGGGCAAGACCACCCAGCTGCCCAAGCTGTGCCTGGCCGCCGGCCGTGGCCAGGCCGGCATGATCGGTTGCACCCAGCCGCGCCGGATCGCCGCACGCGCGGTGGCCAGCCGCGTGGCACAGGAGCTGCACAGTGAGCTGGGCCAGCTGGTCGGCTACCAGGTGCGCTTCAACGACAAGGTCAGCGAGGACAGCCGCATCAAGTTCATGACCGACGGCATCCTGCTGGCGGAGATCGCCAGCGACCGCTGGCTGTCGAACTACGACACGATCATCGTCGATGAAGCGCATGAACGCAGCCTCAACATCGACTTCCTGCTCGGCTATCTGAAGCAGCTGCTGCGCAAGCGGCCGGACCTGAAACTGATCGTCACCTCGGCCACCATCGACACCGACCGTTTCGCCCAGCATTTTGACGACGCGCCGGTGATCAGCGTAGAGGGCCGTACCTATCCGGTCGAGGTGCGCTACCGCGCGCTGGAAGGCGAGGGCGAGCAGGAGGGCGAACGCACCGTCAACGATGCGATCGTGTCGGCGATCGACGAGATCACGCGCCTGGACGCGCGGGGCGATGTGCTGATCTTCCTGCCGGGTGAACGTGAGATCCGCGACGCCCACCAGTCGCTGGAGCGACGCCGGTACCGCAATACCGAGGTGCTGCCGTTGTATGCACGGCTGTCCAACCAGGACCAGGACCGGGTGTTCAACCCCGGGCCGAACCGGCGCATCGTGCTGGCCACCAACGTGGCCGAGACCTCGCTGACGGTGCCGCGTATCCGTTATGTGGTCGATCCGGGCTTCGCCCGCGTCAAGCGTTACAGCCCGCGCAACAAGCTTGACCGCTTGCACATCGAGCCGATCTCGCAGGCCAGCGCCAACCAGCGCAAGGGCCGCTGCGGCCGTATCGCCGAGGGCATCTGCTATCGCCTGTATGCGGAGGCCGATTTCCAGGCCCGGCCGGAGTTCACCGATCCGGAAATCCGCCGCTCCAGCCTGGCCGGGGTGATCCTGCGCATGCTGCAGTTGGGTCTGGGCCGCATCGAGGATTTTCCTTTCCTGGAAGCACCGGACGAACGTGCGGTGGCCGATGGCTGGCAGCAGCTGACCGAGCTGGGCGCGATCGACAGCGAGCGGCGCATGACCGCGATCGGCAAGCAGATGGCGCGCCTGCCGGTGGATGTGAAGCTGGCACGCATGCTGGTGGCGGCACAGGCGGCCGGCTGCCTGCGGCCGATGCTGGTGATCGCCTCGTTCCTGGGCATCCAGGACCCGCGCGAGCGACCGGCCGAGGCACGGGGGGCCGCCGACACCGCGCATGCCCAGTTCGCCGACGGCCGCTCCGAGTTCGTCGGCGTGCTGCGCCTGTGGGATGCCTACCGGCAGGCCCATGAAGACCTGACCCAGTCCAAGCTGCGCGACTGGTGCGGGCGGCATTTCCTTGGATTCCTGCGCATGCGCGAGTGGCGCGAGCTGCATCGCCAACTACGCCTGCTGTGCGAGGAGCTGGGCTGGAAGGAAGAGCCCGTGGAAGCATCGATGGCACCGTTGCTGGCGGGCAGCAGTGCGCCGGCGGCCGCACGTGATGACGCGGCAGCGGTGAAAGCCACGCGGGGCCAGCTGCACCGCGCTGCCCGCCTGGCCCGCGAGGGCAAGGCGGAGGCCGTGCCGGCGCCGGTGGCGGCACGGGCGCAGAAAGAGCAGGCGCCTGCCGGCGGCGGCTTCAGTGAACGCGTGCGGGCTTCGGCCTATCAGACGCTGCATCGTGCACTGGTGGCGGGCCTGCCTACGCAGATCGGCCATCGCACCGAGAAGGGGGATTTCCTCGCGCCGCGCCAGCGCCGCTTCCTGCCGTTCCCCGGTTCCGTGCTGTCCAAGCGGCCACCCCCCTGGTTGCTGGTGGCCAACCTGCTCGACACGCAGAAGGTGTGGGGCATGACCCTGGCGGCGATCGAGCCGGACTGGGTGATTGCCGAGCTGCCGCACCTGCTCCTGCGCAAGCACTTCGACCCGCATTGGTCGCGTGCGCAGGGCCAGGTGCTGGCATCGGAACAGATCAGCCTGTTCGGTCTGGTGCTGGCGCCGAAGAAGCCGGTGCATTACGGACGCATCGCACCCGGCGAGGCGCACGACATCTTCGTGCGGCAGGCGCTGGTGACCGGCGAGATCAACACCCGCGCCAGCTTCGTGGCAGACAACCAGAAGGTGCTGGAGGTGGCGCGCGAGGAAGAAGCGAAGCTGCGCCGGGCTGGCATCGTTGCCGATGAAAACTGGCAGGCGCGCTGGTATCTGGACCGGGTTCCCCCCCACATCCATTCGGCATCCGGCCTGGACGCGTGGTGGAAGGAACTGCCGCCCGCACAGCGCAAGGGGCTGCACTGGACGCTGGCGGACCTGCTGCCGGGCGAAGGCAGCGAACAGGAGCGTTATCCGAAGTATCTGCCGCTGGGCCAGGCAAGGCTGCCGCTGCACTACCGTTTCGAGCCGGGTGCCGAAGATGATGGTGTCACCCTGGAGGTGCCGCTGCACCTGCTCAACGCACTCGATCCAGTGCAGTTGGGCTGGCTGGCGCCAGGCTTCGTCGCCGACAAGGCGGCAGCGCTGATCCGCAGCCTGCCCAAGGCGATGCGCCGCAATTATGTGCCGGCCCCGGATTTCGGCCGTGCGTTCCATGAGGCGTTCCCCAATGCCAGTGCCGATGCGATCACCGGCGAACTGGCACGCTTCCTGTCGCGCGCGACCGGCGCCCCAGTCGCGGCGACTGATTTCGAGCCGGATTCCATCGAGCCGCATCTGCACATGAATCTGCGACTGCGCGACGAGCAGGGCAAGGTGCTGGCCACCTCACGTGACCTCGACGCGTTGCGGGCGCGATTCGGCGGCCGAGCCGGTGATGCCTTTGCCGCGCGTGCCGGTCGCGAGATGGCGGCCGATGGGCTGCGCACCTTCCCGGCTGCGCCGATTCCACTGCAGGTACCCGGTGAGGCGGGCGTGCCCGCCTATCCGGCGCTGCTGGACGAGGGTGACAGTGTGGCCCTGCGCATCTTCGCCGACCGCCAGCAGGCCGAGGAGGCCCACCCACTGGGCGTGCGCCGCCTGCTGGAGATAGCGCTGGCCGACAAGGTCAAGCAGGCCCGCAAGCAGCTGCCGGTCGGTGCCAAGACGGGCCTGTTGTATGCGGCGATCGAATCGCAGGAGCGCCTGCGAGGCGATCTGGTCGATGCGGCGATGAACGCCGTGCTGGCCGAAGGACTGGAAAGCATCCGCGATGCGGCGGCCTTCGAACAGCGCCGCGAGCATGCAGCCAAGGCCCTGTTTGGCGAGGCGATGTCGCGGCTGAAGCTGGCCGAGACCATCCTGGCGCTGGTGGCGGAACTGAAGCCGATGCTGGAAACGCCGTTGATGGGCTGGGCACGGGGCAACCTGGACGACATGGAAGCGCAGCTGGCGGGATTGATCCACCCCGGCTTCCTGCGCGACACCCCGGCTGATGCGCTGGCCCAGTATCCCCGTTACCTGAAGGCGATGATCCTTCGCACCGAACGTGCCAAGCGTGACCCGCCACGTGACCAGGCGCGCATGCTGGAACTGCATCCGTTCCTGGAGGCGCTGGCTGCCGGTGAACAGCAGGGCCTGCGCGAGCGGCCACAGTGGCAGGCGCTGCGCTGGGATCTGGAGGAGCTGCGGGTTTCGCTGTTCGCCCAGGAACTGGGGGCGCGCACCGGCATCTCGGCCAAGAAGCTGGCGCAGCGGGTGGCGGCACTGCGCCAGGCATGAAGCGTGCAGCCGGGCAGTGCCCGGCTGCATTCGGACGGATTGCGCGTTACTTGGTGCGACGGACCTTGGGCTGGGTATTGACGCCCTCGACCTTCAGGTACCACACACCCATCACGCCCGGGGTGATGCTGACCTTGGGTGATTGCCTGCGGACACCGGAAATTGACGTCGTGTCGGTCTGTTCCCATTGCTGGCCGTTGTCCAGCGAATAGACGCGGCCCTTGCCGAAGCCGCGGAACTCGCCCTGCAGCACACCGGTGATCGGCTCATTGCTGCCGAAGTCGAAGAAGCCACGGTTCTTGCGGATCACTTCCTGTCGCCCCTCCTCGCGCGCTTCCTCGCGCACGGCGGCAACCGCCTCGGTGGCAGCGGCTTCGACCTTGCCCTGCAGCCAGCGGTTGAGCGAGGCCAGTTCGGCGGCGCTGAGCTTGTCCAGGCCGGCGGCCTTGAACTCGGCCGGTGACATCTGCTGCTGCAGATCGCCCTCCACCACGCGCTGCGCCAGGGCGGGCGCGGACAGGGACAACAGCACGGCGGCACAGGCCAGCAGCCGTGGACGGGCGCGCAGGACAATGGAAGGCATGACAGGTCTCTCCGGGGTTTGCCCGCGAGTGTAGCGGCATGTGCTCATGCCCGGCGATGCAGCGGTGGCGATTGTCCCTGAACGGTGCCGGCGCTAGTGTAGGGGCCTCTGTCTTGCCTGCTCGATGCTGTGAACCGCGCTTCCGTCCCCGGCCTGGATGCCTTGTTGAACCGTCCCTCGGCAGCGGTGCTGCCCGCTCCGCTGCGCCAGGCCCTGCGCGAGTACTGGGAAGCTGCCGGGACTGACACGCAGATGCGCGCCAGCTGGTCGGTGCTGGGCGACACCCTCGATGCCCTGTCAATGCTCTCGGCGGACGAAGGCGCGGTGGTCGCGGCCCTGCTGTTCGACCTGCCCGGCCTGCGCGCCCACCTGGAGCAGTTGCCGCTTGGCAGCCACCGGGCGGCGGTGATCGGCCTGCTCGACGGCCAGGACGCGGCCGACCCGGTATGGGCGCTGCACGCCGGTCGCGAGGCAGGACGCAACAGTGAGGGCCTGCGCCGGCTGCTGCTGGCGATCATCCGCGACCTGCGGGTGGTGCCGATCCTGCTGGCGCGGCAGCTGGCGCGCATGCGCGCGGCCGACAGGCTGGAGGAGGAGCAGCGCCGCGCGCTGGCCCAGCTGACCCGCGACATCCATGCCCCGCTGGCCAACCGCCTGGGCATCTGGCAGCTGAAGTGGGAGCTGGAAGACCTGGCGTTCCGCCATCTGGAGCCGGACACCTACCGACGCATCGCCCGCGAGGTGGATGAAACGCGCATCGCCCGCGAGCGTTACGTCGAGAACGTCAAGAAGGTGCTCTCGCGCGAACTTTCGGCCCAGGGCATCAAGGCCGAGGTCAGCGGGCGGCCGAAGCACATCTACAGCATCTGGCGGAAGATGCAGAAGAAGCGGCTGGCGTTCGACCAGCTGTATGACATCCGTGCGGTGCGGGTGATGGTCGACGACGTCGCGGCCTGCTACGCCGTGCTGGGCGTGGTGCACGCGCTGTGGGCGCCGGTGCCGAGCGAGTTCGATGATTACATCGCCCGACCCAAGGCCAACGACTACCGTTCGCTGCACACCGCCGTCGTCGGCCCGGAAGGGCGCACCATCGAAGTGCAGATCCGCACCCACGAGATGCATGCGCAGGCCGAACTGGGCGTGGCTGCGCACTGGAAGTACAAGGAAGGTGGCAAGGGCGCCGAAAAGTCCTTCGACCGCAAGATCACCTGGATGCGCCAGCTGCTGGAGCAGGCGCAGGACGGGCAGGGCAATGAACTGGCCGGGGCACTGGATGCGGAGCTCACCGAAGACCGCGTCTATGCGCTGAGCCCGAAGGACGAAGTGCTGGATCTGCCGCAGGGGGCCACGCCACTGGACTTCGCCTACCAGGTGCACACCATGGTGGGACACCGCTGCCGCGGCGCCAAGGTGAACGGCCGCATCGTGCCGTTGACCTACCGCCTGCGCAGCGGCGACCGGGTGGAGATCCTTACCGGCAAGGAGGCCGATCCGCGCCGCGACTGGCTGATACCGGCCAACGGCTTCCTGGCCAGCAACCGCTCGCGCGAGAAGGTACGCAGCTGGTTCCACAAGCTTGACCGCGCGCGCAACGTGCAGGCCGGCCGCGAACTGCTGGAGCGCGAGCTCAAGCGGCTCGGGCTGCAGCATTCGGATCTGGCGGCCGCGGCGAAGAAGTTCCATGCCGACAGCGTCGACGACCTGTACATCCAGGTGGCGCTGGGCGATACCGGCCCCAACCAGATCAGCCGCGCGCTGCTGGAGGCCGAACGTGCGGCCAGCCAGCCAGCGCCGCCGCCGACCCTGCCACGCCCGACCGCACGGCGCGAGAACCTGGGCAAGTCCAAGTTCACCGTGCAGGGCGTGGGCAACCTGCTGGTGCAGCTGGCACGCTGCTGCCAGCCGGTGGCGGGCGAACCCATCGTCGGCTACCTGACCCGTAGCCGGGGTGTCACGGTGCATCGCGCAGACTGTGCAGCGCTGGCCCGCCTTGCCGCGGCCAGCCCGCAACGCATCCTGCCGGTGGAATGGGGGCAGGCGGGCGGCGGTTACGAAGTGGACGTGGTGGTCGATGCGGTCGATCGCCGCTGGCTGCTGAAGGACATCACCAACCTGATCGCCCAGGAAGACGCCTACGTGCTCGACATCCACAGCGACAACGTGCGCAACAGCGGCCGTGCCCACCTGCGCCTGCGGCTGAAGGTGAGCGATTACGGACAGCTGTCGACGCTGCTGGGCAAGCTCGATGCCTTGCCCGGTGTCAGCGAGGCACGTCGCCTCGGCTGAGCTTCACGCCACCCCGGCTACCCTGCACGCATGGAACGCGAGCCTCCGCATCGCCCTCACGGCGCCGATCATCCTGCGCTGGACCGCGTCCGCCGTGAAGGCCGTTGGTGGTGGCTGCAGGCGCGGCATGCGCGCCGGGTCTGGCGCTGGGCGCTGGTGGCGGCGATGGCGGTGTTCGTGCTGCTGGTGCTGCTGCGCAAGCCGCTGGCGGACTGGTTCTGGGACGAACCGCAGATCGAACAGCTGCTGGCCGAAGGTGATCGTGCGCTGGCGGCGGGACGGCTGAGCGCCATCGATGGCAGTGGTGCGCGCGAGCGCTACCAGGCCGCGCTTGCGCTCGACGGCGATCGCCCGCAGGCGCGCGAGGGCCTGGCACGGACCGGTGCCGCTGCGTTGCAGCAGGCGCGGGACCGGCTGCAGGCCGGGGAACTGGACGCCAGTGCGCAGGCCTTGGCGCTGGCACGCGAGCTGCAGGTGCCGCAGAGCCAGACCGATGCGCTGGCGCGCCAGCTGCAGGCACGTCGCACGGCCGGGGCAGGGATTGGCGCGATGCTTGCGCAGGCGCGCAACGCACTCGCCGCTGGGCGCCTGGATGACGGCGACAGCAGCGCCCTGCCGATGTTCCAGCGCATTCTGGCCCTGCAGCCGGACAACCTATCGGCGCTGGAAGGTCGCGAGGATGCACTGAGTGACCTGCTGCAGCAGGCGCGTGCCCTGGCCGCGCGAGGTGATCTGGCCGACGCGGCCGCGGTGGTGCAGCGGGCACGTCAGTTCGATGCCGGGCACGCCGACCTGCCGGCCAGCCAGGAAGCATTGGCGCAGGCGATGGATCAGCGATTGCGGCAGGCGCAGCGTGCGTTGAAACGACAGCAGCTGGAAGCGGCGGCGGCGGGCTTCCAGGCGGTCCTGGCGGTGGCGGCCGACGATCCCAGTGCCCAGCGCGGCCGGGAGCAGACACTGCAGGCGGTCCTCGCACGCAGCCAGAAGCGGGCCGATGACTTCCAGTTCGAGGCGGCACAGCGCGATGCCGCATTGGCAGCGTCGCTGGGTGCCTCGGCAGCGGCTAGGCAGCAGCTCGAGCAGCGCCTGCAGCGTGCACGGCAGGCGCAGCAGGCCCTGCAGCAGCCGTCGATCAGCAACAGCCAGCGTGAGCGTCTGCTGCGTGATCACCTGCGCCAGGTCGAACGCGCCGAGCGTGCAGGGCAATGGATCAGTCCGCCCGGGCACAGTGCCTTCGATGCGCTGCGCGAAGCGCAGTCGCTGGCCCCACGCGACACCCGCGTGAAAGCGGCTGCCACGCGGCTGCTGCCGGCCAGCCGCCAGTGCTTCGACGACAACCTGCGGCAGAACCGGGTGCAGGCCGCCGGCGCCTGTCTGCAGGCGTGGCAGACGCTGGCGCCGACCGACGCCGGGTTGCCGACCGCACGGCTGCGCCTGGCCCAGCGCTGGCTGGCGATCGGCAGCGAACGGCTGGGAAGCGGCGATCTGGCATTTGCCGCGCATGCCGCCGAGCAGGCGCGGCGGCTGCAACCGGACCTGGCCGAACTGCCGCCATTCGAGGAACGGCTGCGGCGCGCAGGTGGCGAGCCGCAGCCGCGCTGATGCGACGACCATTCGTGCCGGTGGTGCCAGTCGGGTATAGTCCAGCCGCTCCGGCCGCTCCCCAGAACATGTCCAGCGTCGCACCCACCGTCTCCGTTGCCTTGTGTACCTGGCAGGGTGAGCGCTATGTCGCCGCCCAACTGCGCAGCATCGCCGCGCAGAGCGTACTGCCGACACAGGTGGTGGTGGTCGACGATGCTTCTGTTGATGGTACCTGGGCCGTGCTCTTGCACGAGGCTGAAGCGCTGCGTGCGGCCGGCATCGAGGTGGTGCTGCGGCAGCAGGAGCAGAACGTCGGTTACGTGCGCAATTTCGAAACCGCGTTGTCGGCCTGCAGCGGCGACATCGTCTTCCTGTGCGACCAGGACGATGTGTGGCATGCGGACAAGGTCGCCACCTTCCTGCAGGCGTTCGCCGTGCGGCCCACGGTACAACTGCTGCACAGCGATGCACGGCTGGTCGATGCGCAGGGCCGGCCGCTGCCGGCGACCCTGTTCCAGGCGCTGTCGATCAGCCGCCGCGACCTGGACCGGGAACACCGCGGTGAAGGCTTCGAGCTGCTGATGGGCCGCAATCTGGTGACCGGCGCCGTGACCGCGCTGCGGCGTGGCCTGATCACGCAGGCGCTGCCGGTGGCCAAGGGCTGGATCCACGACGAATGGCTGGCGCTGGTGGCGGCGGCAAGCGGTGGCCTGGACAGCATCGAAGCGATCACCACCGACTACCGGCAGCATGGCGACAACCAGGTGGGCGCGCGCCAGCGCGGGCTGCTGGAGCGGGCCGTGGGCAGTGGTTCCGCGCGCCGCACCTACCTCGCGGCGGCGTTGGCCCGCCTGCGCTCGTTGCAGGAGCAGGCGCGGCTGGGCCGGCCGGCACTGGATGCCGCACAGTTGGCGACACTGGACCAGCGTCTGCGCCATGCCGAGGCGCGGGCCTGCGCGCCAACCCGGCTGCCGTCCCGCATGCTGCACATCGCCCGTGAGCTGGGCAGTGGCCGCTATCATCGTTTTTCCAACGGCCTGCGTTCGGCGGCCAGCGACCTCGTGCAGGGAATCCAATGACTTCGCAGATGCCGGCAGCGCGTGCTGCCTTCGACGCGCACCGCGTCTGCGCCGTGATCGTTACTTATGGCCCCGATCCGGAGTTGCTGCGGCGGGTGGTCGACAGCGTGCTGCAGCAGGTCGGGCATCTGGTGGTGTTCGACAACGGCAGCCGAGGTGTGGATGTGAAAGCGCTGCTGGGCGCGGCGCCCGGCATCAGCCTGCTGGCCTCGCCGCACAACGTCGGGCTCGGCAGTGCGCTGAACCGGTCGTATGAGCAGGCGCAGTCATTGGGGTTTGACTACGTGCTGCTGATGGACCAGGACAGTGTGCTGGAGCCAGGCATGGTCGACGTGCTGGGCACCGCGCTGGTCGAGCTGGCGGGCAATGAGCGGATCGCTGCGGTGGGACCGCAGTTCCGCGACGCACGCAGCGGCATGCTGGCCCCGTTCGTCCGCTTCGGCTTCCCCTTCAACCACAAGCTGCGTGGCGGCCCGGGCCAGCGCATCTCCTGCGACTTCCTCATCACGTCCGGATCGCTGGTGCCGATGTCGGCGCTGCGTGACATCGGTGCGATGGACGAAAGCCTGTTCATCGACAACCTGGACATGGACTGGTGCTTCCGCGCCAAACGCAGTGGCCACGCGCTGTACGGAATCTGCGATGCGCAGATGAGCCACAGCATCGGCGAGGAACTGCTGCCGTCGCGGGCGAAGCCGGACGGCGTGATCGTGCACAAGCCGTTCCGCCTGTATTTCATCATGCGCAACCGCGTGCTGCTCTACGGGCGCGCCTATACGCCGCGGGTCTGGATCGCGCAGGACGTGCCACGCCTGCTGCTGAAGCTGGTGGGCAACGGGCTGTTCCTGGCGCCGCGCTGGATTCGGTTGCGGTTCATGTTGAAGGGGCTGTGGGACGGCATCCGCGGCCGGGCCGGTCCGCTGCCGCCGGGCCATCGCTGAACGGACGACCGATCGAACCTGTCTTGGGGAAAGGGCTGGGGTAGACTCCGCTGACGCCCCTGCCATGCTTTTCCCGTGCCCCGACGCTACGATTCCGACGACCACGACGATTTCGACGACGACGACCAGGAGGGCGGCAGCTCGCCCTGGCGACGCAGGCTGATCACCTGGAGCATGGCAGCGGTCGCACTGGGACTGGGTTTCCTGATCCCGTACACCCTGTACCTCAACCAGCAGGTGACCCAGCGTTTCGGAGAGCTGCGCTGGCAGATCCCGACCCGTGTCTACGCCCGCCCGCTGGTGCTGACGCCCGGCAAGGCGATGGATGCGGCGACCCTGAAGACCGAACTGGCCGCGTCCGCCTACCGCGATGACGGCGAAGGCAGGGAGCCGGCCACCTACGCGGTGAAGGGTGGCCGCTTCGTCATTGCCAGCCGTGGCTACGCCGACGTCGATGGCCGGGTGGCCGCACGTCGCGTCGAGCTGTCGCTCGCTGGCGGCACCGTCGCGTCGCTGCGCGATGCCGACAGCCGCAAGGCGCTCAAGGCCGCCCGCCTGGATCCGGCACGCATCGCCACGCTGTACGGCCAGAAGCAGGAAGAGCGTCGCCTGATCCGCATGGACGAGGCGCCGGACCTGCTGGTGACCGGCCTGCAGGCGGTGGAGGACAAGGACTTCAACCGCCATCACGGCATCGACCTGTCGGGCATCGCCCGTGCGGTCTGGGTGACCGTCCGTTCCGGCGGGCAGAGCCGGCAGGGTGCGTCCACGCTGACCCAGCAGCTGGCCCGCAGCGGCCTGCTCGGCATCGGCAAGGAGCAGACCCTCACCCGCAAGTTCAATGAAGTGCTGTATGCGTTGATCATGGAAGCGCGTTACGACAAGCGCACCATTTTCGAGGCGTATCTGAACCAGGTGTACCTGGGCCAGCGCGGCAGCCAGGCGATCCATGGCATGTCCTCCGGCGCCGAATTCTGGTTCGGCCGCGACCTGTCGTCGCTGGAAACCGAGCACATCGCGCTGTTGATCGGCCTGGTCAAGGGCCCGTCCTACTACGACCCGCGGCGCAACCCGGAACGTGCGCTGGATCGTCGCAACTTCGTGCTGGGCAAGCTGCGCGAAGCGGCGCTGATCGACGATGCCGAATACCAGCGGGCGCTGAAGGCTCCGCTGGGGGTGCCGAAGACACCGGGCCTGGTCGCCGCCAACCGCTTCCCGGCCTATGTCGATCTGGTCCGTCGCCAGCTCGGCCACGATTATCCCGAGTCCGCACTGCAGGGCGCGGGCCTGAGCGTCATGACCGGCATGTCGCCGTCCGCGCAGGCCTACGCCGAAGGCGCTGTGACCCGTACCATCAAGTCGCTGGAGAGCAAGCGCCGTCCCGAGCTGCAGGCCGGCATGGTGCTGACCGATGTGCATAACGGCGACGTGCTGGCAGTGATCGGCAGCCGCGAGGTCTCCGAGGTCGGCTTCAACCGCGCCATCGAGGCGCAGCGACCGGTCGGCTCGCTGCTCAAGCCGTTCGTGTACCTGCTGGCGCTGGCCCAGCCAGACCGCTACTCGCTGGCGAGCTGGGTTGACGATTCGCCGGTGACCGTCCAGTTGAGCCGTGGCCGCAACTGGAGCCCGGGCAATGCGGACAACCGCAGCCATGGCACCGTGCGGCTGATCGATGCGCTGGCCAATTCCTACAACCAGGCCACGGTGCGGGTCGGCATGCAGGTCGGTCCAGAGCGTGTGACCCAGCTGATCCACGTGCTGGCCGGCATCAAGGCCGAACCGAATCCGGCCGTGATTCTCGGCTCGACCGACCAGAGCCCGTATGCGATGGCGCAGCTGTACCAGTTCCTGGCCTCGGGCGGCGAGATCCAGCCGTTGCACGCGGTGCGTGGCGTGCTTGATCCGCAGGGCAAGCTGCTCAAGCGCTATGACAAGTCGCCTGCGCCGGCGCAGGAAGGCGATTCGATCGCGGCCAACCTGATCAGCATCGGCCTGCAGCAGGTGGTTGCCAGCGGCACCGCGCAGCGCCTCAACGCAGACGGCCTGGGCCGCCTGCAGCCGGCCGGCAAGACCGGTACCACCAATGATGGCCGCGACAGCTGGTATGCCGGCTACACCGGCGACCACCTGGCGGTGATCTGGATGGGCAACGACCAGAACGAGCAGGCCGGGCTGTATGGCGCCACCGGTGCGATGCGCGTGTGGTCGGGCATCTTCCAGCGCCTGCCGAGCGCGCCGCTGCGGGTCAGCAACAAGGGGCTGGACTGGCAGCCGATCGCCGCCAGCGGCACCAACAGTACCGATGAGGGCTGTCCGGGCGCGCGGCGCTTCCCGTTCGTGGTCGGCTATGCGCCGGCATATGCGCCCTGCGCGCCGGCGGTTTCGCCCGAAGCCCAGGACGGCGCCGGCAGCGAAGGCGGTGGCTGGCGCAGCTGGTTCGGCCTGGATCGCAAGCCGGAACCGGCGGAAGAACCCGCAGCCGCGCCGGCGGCGACCACTCCTCCTCCGAGTCGATGAATCCGATGACGCTTCGAACTTTCCTGCATCCGCTCACCCTGGCCGGCCTCACTGTGGTGCTGGCCGCCTGTGTCAGCAGCGCGCCGCCGGTGGTCAAGCCGGTCGCCGCTACCACCACGCCGGTGCAGCGCCTGGCTGCGGTCGAAGCGGCGGCGGGACCGGATGACAAGGAACTGTCGGTGCAGCCGCTGCGCGATCCACAGGTTGAGGATCTGCGCCAGACCGCGCTGACGCAGCGCCAGGCCAACCATCTGCCGGCCGCCGCCGCCAGCCTGGATCAGGCGCTGCAGATCGTCGCCGCAGACCCCGCAGTGCTGCAGGAGCGGGCCGAAATCGCCCTGCTGCAGGGCAAGTGGTCGGAGGCGGAGACGTTCGCGCGCAAGGCCATCGATCTGGGGTCGAAGACCGGGCCGCTGTGCCGGCGCCACTGGGCGACGATCGAGCAGTCACGGCTGGCGCGCGGGGAGAAGGAGAACGCGGTGTCGGCGCATGCACAGCTGGAAGGGTGCACGGTACCGGGCATCAAGCGGTACTGAGGTATTCCCCTCCATCGGGCGCGTCACACGCCGCGCGGGCCGCGGGCGAGAACAGAAAGATCAGAAGCCGGTCGCGCGCTCGCGATGGGGTCAGAGCCGTTTTCCGAAAGGAAACGGCTCTGACCCCTTCCAGTTCAGTCGAGCAAGCTCGACGCTACAAACGGGTGCCGGGCAGCGCCCGGCCCGGTATCCTTTCCGTCTGATGTCCGACCTTGTCCACGCCAGCCGCGAAGCACTCAGCGCAGGCGGCGCGCTTGCCTCGCACCTGGATGCCTTCGTCCCGCGTCCGGCACAGCTGCGCCTGACCGAGGCCATCGCCGATGCGCTGCAGCAGCGCGACCTGCTGCTGGCCGAGGCCGGCACCGGTACCGGCAAGACGTTCGCCTACCTGGTGCCGGTGCTGCTGTCCGGCCTGCGCACGATCATTTCCACCGGTACCCGCGCGCTGCAGGACCAGCTCTACCATCGCGACCTGCCACGCGTGCGCCAGGCACTGGGGGTCGGCCTGCGCAGCGCGCTGCTGAAGGGGCGTAGCAATTACCTGTGCCGTTACCGCCTGCAGCAGGCGCGTGGCGAGCCACGCTTCTCCAGCCCGGAGCAGGCGGCGCAGTTCCAGCGCATCCTGGCCTGGTCCGGTCGTTCCGAACATGGCGACATCGCGGAACTGGAAGGCCTGGCCGATGACTCACCCTTGCTGCCGATGGTTACCTCCACCGTCGACAACTGCCTGGGCACCGAGTGTCCGTTCTGGGATGACTGCTTCGTGGTGCGCGCGCGGCAACGCGCTCAGGCTGCGGACGTGGTGGTGGTCAACCATCATCTTCTGCTGGCCGATCTTGCGCTGAAGCAGGAGGGCTTCGGAGAGCTGCTGCCGGGCGCACAGGCCTTCGTCATCGATGAGGCGCACCAGTTGCCTGAACTGGCAGCGCAGTTCTTCGGTGAGGGCTTCGGCATGCGACCCTGGCAGGAGCTGGGCCGGGACTGTCTGGCCGAGGCGCGCGGTGTCGGTGGCGCACAGTCAGCGCTGCAGGCGCCGGTCGATCAGCTGCAGGAGGCACTGCGTGCGCTGCGCTCGGCCATGGATGGCCTGCCATCCCGTGGCACGCAGTGGCGCGCACTGGCGATGCCGCAGGTGCGCGATGGCTTTGATGCGGTGATGACCGGTCTGGTGAATCTGGAGCAGGCGCTGCAGCCGCTGCGCGAAGCCGCCGCAGGCCTCGATGCCTGCCACGCACGTGCGCGCGAGGCGGTATCGCGTCTGGGGCGCTGGCTGGGCGATGACGAACCGGCGCTTGATTTCGATGCCGACCCTGCGCAGGCGGCGAGCGCCGATGTGCTCTGGTACGAACTTACCCCGCGCGGATTCCGCTGCCAGCGTACGCCGATGGATGTGTCCGGTCCGCTGCGCGAGCATCGCGAGCGCAGTCGTGCCGCATGGATCTTCACGTCGGCGACGCTGACCGTCGGCGGTGGCTTCGATCACATCGCCCGCCGGCTCGGCCTGGATGATCCGCAGACACTGGTCCAGTCCAGTCCATTCAACTGGCCCGAGCAGGCACTGTGCTACCTGCCCGAAGGCCTGCCCGATCCCGCCGCGCGGGGGTTCGGCACCTCGCTCATCCAGGTCCTGCGGCCGGTGCTGCAGGCCTCGCAGGGCCGGGCATTCCTGCTGTTCGCCTCGCACCGGGCCCTGCGCGAAGCGGCCGAGGCGCTGCGCGATGGGCCGTGGCCGCTGTTCGTGCAGGGCGAGGCGCCACGCGCCACGCTGCTGCAGCAGTTCCGCGACTCCGGCAACGGCGTGCTGCTGGGCTCGGCCAGTTTCCGCGAAGGGGTGGACGTGGTCGGCGAAGCATTGAGCGTCGTGGTGATCGACAAGCTGCCCTTTGCCGCGCCGGACGATCCGGTCTACGAGGCGCGGCTGGAGGCGATCCGCAGCCAGGGGGGCAATCCGTTCCGCGACGAGCAGCTGCCGCAGGCCGTGATCGCGCTGAAGCAGGGCGTCGGCCGGCTGATCCGCAGTGAGAGCGATCGCGGCGTGCTGGTGCTGTGCGACCCGCGGCTGCTCAACCGTGGCTATGGCCGGGTCTTCCTCGACTCGCTGCCACCTTTCCGCCGGACCCGCAGTCTGGCCGATGTGCAGTCCTTCTTTGCGCCACAATGGCACCCCGCCACCGATGCTGGAGCGCCGGACGTCCCTGTGGCGGCCACGCACCCCGCCCCGGGTGGCACGTTCCCCCTGTTCTGATCCGACCCGATGAAACTGCTCGCCTTTGAAACCGCCACCGAAGCCTGTTCCGTTGCCCTGCACGTGGACGGGCAGGTCCTGGAACGCTTCGAGATCGCCCCGCGCCGGCATGCCGAGCTGAGCCTGCCGTGGGCCGACGCGCTGCTGGCCGAGGCCGGTATCAGCCGCCGCCAGCTCGATGGCATCGCACTCAGTCGTGGTCCGGGTGCCTTCACCGGGGTGCGCCTGGCGATCGCCCTTGCCCAGGGCATCGCACTGGCGTTGGACCGTCCGCTGCTGCCGGTATCGACCCTGCAGGTGCTGGCGCTGCGTGCGCCGGCAGAAGAAAGGCAGATCCTGTCGGCGATCGATGCACGGATGGGCGAACTCTACGTCGCGCGTTTCGAGCGCGTGGACGGCCTGCCGATGCCGTACGATGCAGAGCGGGTGTGCGCACCGGCCGCAGTAGCGTTGCCGGACGATCTGTCGGTGTTCGGTGTCGGCACTGGATTTGGTGCGGCCGAGGGCGCGCTGGTCACGCAGCTGGGGGCGGGCCTGCGGGGGTTCGACGCCGCGGCGCTGCCGCGGGCATCGGACGTGCTGGCGTTGGCGGTGCCGGCCTTGGCACGTGGCGAGGGCATCGCGCCGGAGAGGGTGGAACCGGCCTACCTGCGCGACAACGTGGCCTTGACCCTGGTCGAGCAGCAGGCCGCGCGCGAGGCCAAGGCGAAGGCCAACGGCTGAGCCTGCACAGACGTACCTGCGGCGTCCCCGCCGCCCGACACCGCCCCGCCAGGCGTCACTACACTGACCGCCGCTTTTGCTGTTGACGTTGCTGTTGCCGTTGCCGTTGCCTTCAGCGGGTCCCGGGCCGCAGGCCCGGGCAACACCCCCTACCGGTCGTCGCGCAGTTCGCCGCCGGGCAGGAACACCCACGTGCGGGTGACCTGCAGGATGTCGATCCCGTCCTCGGTACGCGGCAGCGGCGGGAACGGCTGTGCCAGCATCACCACCCGCAGCGCGGCCTCATCCAGCAGCGGTGTTCCGCTTGAACGCAGGATGCGGCTGCTTTCCACACTGCCATCGCGACGCACGCCAACGCTGATGACCACCTGGCCGCCGAGACGGCGTTGCCGTGCCTCGTCCGGATAGTTCAGGTTGCCCACCTGCTCGGCGCGGTCGACCCAGGCGCGCAGGTAATTGGCATAGGCATATTCGCGCGTGCTGGCCGAGACGAATTTGCGGTTCGGTCGCTTGGCGTACTGCGCCGAGCGCAGGTGGACCTCGGCTGCCAGCCGCGCCATCTCCGCATCGCGCTGCTCGCGTGCGGTCATCGGTGCGTCCGGCACCGGTTCCAGTGGCGTTGGCTGGGCCTGCGCACGTGCCACCGTGTCCTGGCCATTGCGGCTGCTGACCACGCGGGCCTGCGGCGGTGGCACGGGCGCTGCGGATTGCTGCTGCTGTGGCACCGGGCTGACCCCGGCCTGGGCCTGCGGCACGATCCCGGCCTGGTTGTCGCGCGGACGCTGCGCGCGGTCGTGGTCACCGCCGCCTTCCTGGCTGGCGGCGGCCAGGAAGTCCGCCTGCTTCGGCGTCAGCGCGGTGCGGGTCTGGCTGAAGATCACTTCCAGCGTGGGCACCAGTGGGGCCTCGCCCTTCACGGCGAAACCCACCCCCAGGATCAGCAGGACGTGGACCAGCACCGACAGGGTGAGGGCGGCACCCAGGCGCTGCGCTTCGCGCGGCGGCGGTGGCAGGACGGCGGGTGCGGCGGGCATCAGCGCAGGCCGGCCTCGAGCGCGTCGAACAGCGTGCCGGCGATGTTCAGGCCGTACTGCGCGTCCAGTTCGCGCACGCAGGTGGGGCTGGTGACGTTGACTTCGGTCAGGTAGTCGCCGATCACATCCAGGCCAACGAAGCGCATGCCGCGGCGCTTCATTTCCGGTCCCACCTGCGCGGCGATCCAGCGGTCGCGCTCGCTCAGCGGACGGCCTTCGCCGCGCCCGCCAGCGGCCAGGTTGCCGCGGAACTCGTCGCCCTGCGGAATGCGCGCCAGGCAGTAGTCGACCGGCTCGCCGTCAATCAGCAGGATGCGCTTGTCGCCGGCACTGATGTCCGGGATGAACTTCTGTGCCAGCGCCAGCCTGCGTCCGCCGTCGGTCAACGTTTCCAGAATCACGTTCAGGTTCGGGTCGCCCTGGCCGCTGCGGAAGATCGAGCGCCCTCCCATGCCATCCAGGGGCTTCAGCACGGCCTGGCCATGTTCCAGCGCGAAGGCCTTCAATGCCTTGGCGTCGCGGCTGACCAGGGTCGGCGGACAGCACTGCGGGAACAGCAGCGCGGCCAGTTTTTCGTTGTAGTCGCGCAGGCCCTGCGGATTGTTGACCACGCAGGCGCCGGCCGCAGCGGCCACGTCCAGCACCTGGGTGTCGTAAACGTATTCGGCATCGACCGGCGGATCCTTGCGCATCAGCACGATCTGGCCGGGACCGAACTCGGTCCGGCTGAACCCGCCCAGCTCGTACCAGCCGGCGGGGTCGTCGCGGACCCGCAGCGGGGCGGTCTGGGCCACCGCCACGCCACCTTCCAGGGCCAGTCCGCCCGGCCGCACGTAGTGCAGGGCATGGCCGCGGCGCTGGGCTTCCAGCAGCATGGCGAAGGTGGTGTCCTTGGCGATCTTGATGTGGGCGATGGGGTCCATCACCACGATGACGTTCAACGGCATGGGCGCACCTGTCAGGCAAGGCGTTGATGGTAGCGGCAACGCCCGCCGTGCGCCTCCCCGCGGCGATGCAACGCTGCGTCCGTCCCCCGGGCCGCGCACCGTATGCGAACCCCGTCACGTTCAGCCCGGTAGCACGGCCCGCGTGATGGGCCGGCCTTGAAGCGGGCGCGGAAAGTGCGATATAGATACGCTTTCGTAGCGGCCCCCGCCTGAGACCGGGCCGTGCGCTTGGGGATAGGCAATGACTGAAAACACGACTGCGGGCGGGGAACTCGCAGGACTCCGGGTGATGGTCATCGATGATTCGAAGACCATCCGCAGGACTGCGGAAACGCTGCTCAAGCGCGAAGGCTGCGAGGTGGTCACCGCCACCGACGGCTTTGAAGCGCTGGCGAAGATTGCCGACCAGCAGCCGCAGATCATCTTCGTCGACATCATGATGCCGCGTCTGGATGGCTATCAGACCTGCGCGCTGATCAAGGGAAACCAGCTGTTCAAGGCGACCCCGGTGATCATGCTGTCGTCCAAGGACGGCCTGTTCGACAAGGCGCGGGGGCGCATCGTCGGGTCGGAGCAGTACCTGACCAAGCCTTTTACGCGCGAAGAACTGCTGGGTGCCATCCGCACATACGTCAACGCCTGACCAGGGGGGAAAGGCACAATGGCTCGTATCGTCCTGATCGAGGATTCACCGACCGACCGCGCGGTGTTCACCCAGTGGCTGCGCCGTGCCGGCCACGAGGTGCTGGAAGCGGACAACGCCGAGGATGGCCTGCAGCTTGTCCGCGACCAGGTGCCGCAGCTGGTGCTGATGGACGTGGTCCTGCCGGGCATGAGCGGTTTCCAGGCCACCCGGGCGATGGCCCGCGACGCCGCGACCCGGCACATCCCGGTCATCATCGTCAGTACCAAGGCGATGGAGACCGACAAGGCGTGGGGGCTGCGCCAGGGTGCGGCCGACTACATCGTCAAGCCGCCGCGCGAGGATGAACTGATCGCGCGGATCAACGAACTGGTGGCCTGATGCGCTCGCCTTTCGACATTCTCGAAGCCTACGAACGGCGCAGCCTGGCCCATGCGGTGCAGCTGCCGGGCCGGCAATTCGTCCAGGACCTGTGGCGAGGCGTCGGCTATCGCGTCGGCCAGCGCCGGCTGGTGTCCGATTTCCGCGAAGTGGTGGAGATCGTGCCGATGCCGCCGGTCACGCCCGTGCCCTGCGCGCAGCCCTGGCTGCTGGGCGTGGGCAACCTGCGCGGCAACCTGTTCCCGGTGGTCGACCTGAAGTACTTCCTGGAAGGCACACGCACCGTGCAGCAGGAAGGGCAGCGCGTGCTGATCATGCGCCAGGCCGGCGGTGACGTCGCACTGACCATCGACGAACTGTTCGGCCAGCGCAGCTTCGAAGCCGACCAGCAGATCGAGGCCGGCAGCCTGGCCGAGGGTCGTTACGGGCACTTCGTCGAGCGCGGTTTCCATGCTGACGGCCAGGACTGGGGCGTGTTCTCGCTCTCGCTGCTGTCGCGCACTCCTGAATTCCGGCAAGCCGCGGCCTGAGGCCGGGCATCGCCCCCTGCACTGAAGATCGAGGTTGAACGATGAGTACTGCTTCGGACGCCACCAAGACCGGCAAGCTTCGGCTGGGCGGCAGCAACCTCTGGCTGGCCCTGCTGCTGGCATCGATGATCCTGTTCGGCGTCAATACCGGCGTAGCGACCTGGCAGGGCAGCCGCCTGGCCGATGCCGGTTCCAAGGCCGCGGACCTGCAGGTGCTGTCGCAGCAGCTGGCCAACCAGGGGCGTGACGCGGTGGGCGGCAATGCCCAGGCGTTCACTGCCTTCAAGGCCACCCGCAACGCGATCGAACAGAATGTCTCGACGCTGCAGGGGCGCTACGGCAAGGAACCGGGCGTGTCGCAGGCGATCTCGACGCTGGGTGAAACCTGGGCGCCGCTGGGCAAGCAGGCCGGGCAGCTGGTCGCCAGCGAGCCGGCGGTGCTGGCCCTGGCCGGCAATGCCAACAACTTCACTGGCGCGGTGCCGGGGCTGCAGGCGCAGCTGAACGAGGTGGTGCGCGCGATGTCGGCTTCGGGTGCGCCGGCCGCGCAGGTATACAGCGCGCTGCAGCAGGTCGTGGTGGCCGGCTCGATGGCCCGACGGGTCACCGAAATGCGTGCGGGCGGCTCTTCGGCGGCCGCCGCGGGCGACGCACTGGCGCGTGACATCACCGTGTTCTCGCAGGTGCTCGACGGCCTGCGCAACGGCAACGAGGAACTGGGCATCACCGCAGTGCGTGGCCCGGCCGCCGTGGCCGCGCTGGAGCAGTCGCACACCCAGTGGCAGGCGATGAAGGCCGATGCCGATGCGATCCTGGCCAGCTCGCGCCAGCTGTTCGCCGCGCAGTCGGCGGCCACCGCGCTGGGCCAGGGCTCGGCGCACATGCTGGATGACAGCCGCAAGCTGTTCGAAGCCTTCTCTTCGTTCGGCTCGGTGTCCGATACCCGCCTGTTCCCGAACTTCTGGATCGGTGTAGCGTCCGGTGCGCTGTCGCTGATCGCGATCATCGGTTTCGTCTCCACCAACGTGCGCAGCCGCTCGCGTGAGCAGGAGCTGCGCTACCAGACCCAGGTGGAGTTCAACAGCCGCAACCAGCAGGCGATCATGCGCCTGCTGGACGAAATCTCCTCGCTGGGCGAGGGCGACCTGACCGTCAAGGCGTCGGTGACCGAGGACATGACCGGCGCCATCGCCGACGCGATCAACTACGCCGTCGACGAGCTGCGCCACCTGGTGACGACCATCAACGACACCTCGGCCAAGGTCGCGCTGTCCACCCAGGAAACCCAGGCGACGGCCATGCAGCTGGCAGAAGCAGCCGGCCACCAGGCCAACCAGATCACCTCGGCCTCGGACCGCATCGGCGAAATCGCAGCGAGCATCGAGCAGGTTTCGCGCAACTCGGCCGAATCGGCCGACGTGGCTCAGCGCTCGGTGGTGATTGCCGCCGAGGGTGCCGGCGTGGTCCGCGAGACCATCCAGGGCATGGACCAGATCCGCGACCAGATCCAGGAAACCTCCAAGCGCATCAAGCGCCTGGGTGAGTCGTCGCAGGAGATCGGCTCGATCGTGGAACTGATCAACGACATTTCCGAACAGACCAACATCCTGGCATTGAATGCAGCGGTTCAGGCCGCGTCGGCGGGCGAAGCGGGCCGCGGTTTCGCGGTCGTGGCCGACGAAGTGCAGCGCCTGGCAGAGCGCACATCGGGCGCCACGCGCCGTATCGAGAACCTGGTGCAGGCCATCCAGGCCGACACCAACGAGGCCGTCACCTCGATGGAGCAGACCACCGCCGAAGTGGTGTCCGGTGCACGTCTGGCCGAAGACGCCGGTACGGCACTGACCGAGATCGAGCGCGTGTCCAATGCACTGAACACCCTCATCAAGAACATCTCCATCGCGGCCCAGCAGCAGTCCGCAGCCGCGTCGGACATCACCCGCACGATGGGCGTGATCCGCCAGATCACGGGCCAGACCTCACAGGGTGCCGGACAGACCGCGGAGTCGATCGGCCACCTCGCGCAGCTGGCTGCCGACCTGCGTCGTTCGGTCGCCGACTTCAAGCTGCCGGCGTGACGCGGGCAGGGCGAAGAGCAAGGAACCCGTCGATGAAGCATTTCCATTCCCCACGCCAGATCCAGCGCGGCCTTCGCGCGGCGGCGACCGGAGCCTGTCAATGAGCACTCTGCGCGATGCGATGAGCCACGCAGCGCTGGGTTGGGTCAAGCCCGAGCTGGACGAGACCCTGCGCCAGGTGCGCAACGAGGTCGAGTACTACGCCGAGGATCCGTCCGATGCCAGCCGCATGCGTATCTGCGCCGGCCACCTGCACCAGGTGCAGGGCACCCTGCGCATGGTCGAACTGTACGCCCCGGCAATGGTGGCCGAGGAGCTGGAGCAGCTGGCCAATGCGATCGGCAGCGGCCAGGCGTCTGATCGCGACGAGGCCTGCGCCACGCTGATGCGCGGCAGCGTGCTGCTGCCCGACTATCTGGAGCGCCTGCAGAACGGCCACCGCGACATTCCGATCGTGCTGCTGCCGCTGCTCAATGACATCCGCGCCGCGCGCGGTGCGGCCGGCATCAACGAGAGTGTCCTGTTCGCGTTCGCTCCCGACAGCGTCACCGCCACCGAAGCCGAGCTCGACCATGCGCGCGGCAGCCTGAGCGGGCGCAACCGCGAACTGCTCGATACGGTCGGCAGCGCGGTGAAGGAAGAGCTGCTGCGCATCAAGGATGCGCTGGACCTGCATCTGCGCACCGGCGGTGCAGCGGAACAGCTGCAGACGCAGGCCGACGAACTGGGGGCCGTGGCCGATACGCTGGGCATGATGGGCCTGGGCGTGGCCCGCGGCGTGGTCGTGCAGCAGCGCGACGCGCTGCGCGGCGTGGTCGAGGGCCGCCAGCAGATCGACGAGAACCTGTTGCTGGACATCGCCGGCGCGCTGCTCTACGTCGATGCGTCGCTGGATGACCAGGTTGCCCATCTGGGTGCGGATGGCAGCGGCGAGGATGACCCTGCCGCCGTGGAAAACCGTCGTACCGTCGAGGTGCTGGCACACGAGGCCATCGCCAATTTCGCTGCGGCCCGCGAGCACTTTGTCGCGTTCATCGAAACCAGCTGGAACCACGCGGAACTGCAGGACGTGCCGCGCCTGCTCGGCGACGTCGCCGGTGCACTGCGGATGCTCGACCTGGGGACTGCCGCCGACTACCTGCGCGGCGTGCAGCAGTACATCGACGCCGAGCTGATCGGTCGCCAGCGTGTGCCCAGCGGGCGCCAGCTGGATACGCTCGCCGACGCCATGGCCAGCCTGGAGTACTACCTCGAAGCCCTGCGTGATCGTCGTCCGGGCCGTGAGGACATTCTGGAGATCACCCGCAGCAGCCTGGAAGCGCTGCGCTACTGGCCGCTGCCGGAGCGCGCCGCGATCGACGAGGCGCCGCAGGGCGTGCAGGCGGTCGAGCGCGAGGCGGTTGACCTGCAGGTGATGCCATTGCAGCCCGGCCATGTCGACATCGATGTGAGCACGGCCGCGCCCGCCGTCGGCAGTGTGGCTGCCGCCTTGCCGGACTTCGTGTTCGATCCGCCGCCGGCACCGCCAGTGACCGACAACGGGCTGATGTTCGGTGGGTTGTCAGCACCGGTCGCGGTACCGGGGACGACGCCCGATGCGGGTGGCTCGCTGGTGTTCGCTGCGTCCAGCGCACCGGCCCCGGCCGTGCCGCAATGGGACCTTGCCGCTGTGGAGGTCGGTGCCGGGCACGCGGACGATGCACATGCGCCGGCCTTGGCCAGCGACGAAACGATCGATCCGGCACCGGCCGAGGCACCGCAGTGGACGCTGTCCCAGGTGGACGACATGGCGGATGCACCGTCGGTCTCCGGCGACGACACAGTGACGTTCGCGTCCGGATCCGGTACCCCGGATATCACGTCGGCGCCGGTATTCGATCCGGTGGCCGCCGAGCATGGCGCCGCGGACGTGGCGGCTGATGAGGTCGTATTCCGTTTCGACGCCGGTGCACTGGACAACGCCGACGACGTGCTGTCCTTGCATGCGATGGAAACGCTGGTGCTGGAAGACGACGCAGACCTGCATCCGGTGCTGGACAGCGTTGATGCGGAGCCAACGGATCCGGTCACCCTCGCCGCGGACGCGTCGCCTGCCGCAGATGCAGCACCGGCGGTGGCCCTGATCGAGATTGACACCATCGCACCGATCGATTTCAGCGAGGCCGATGCCCGGTTCTTCGCTGAACTGAGCGCCGCCGCGGAGGACTTCAACCCGCGGGCGATGCCATCGGCCGCCGACGCGCCGGTCGCGATCACGGCTGCGTCCGAAGCGGGCTTCGATGCCGGCTTCGACGATGATGCGGAGAACATCGACGAGGACATCCGCGAGGTGTTCCTGGAAGAGTTCGACGACGAGCGTGCCAACCTCGGAACGCTGCTGCCGGCATGGCACGCGCAGCCGGACAATCTGGACCGGCTGCGGCCGATCCGCCGCATCTTCCACACCCTCAAGGGCAGCGGCCGTCTGGTCGGTGCGCGGACGCTGGGCGAGTTCGCGTGGAAGATCGAAGGCATGCTCAACCGTGTGCTTGACGGCAGCCGTCCGGCCACGCCGGCCGTGCTGGCGATGGTTGATCACGCGCATGCCGCCTTGCCGCAGCTGAGCGACGCACTGCGTCATGGCCAGCGCATCAGTGTCGATCTGCAGGCGATGCAGGCCGTTGCTGATCGCGTGGGTGCCGGCGAAGAGACGTTCTACGTGCCGCTGCCGGCTGCGGCGCCCGCACCGGTGGCGCCGGCGGCGGAAGAAGGCGAGGACGAGATCAGCCGCATTCTCGAAGCGGAAGCGGCGATGACAGCCGACGCCGGGAACGCGACCGCGGTCGAGGGCACTCCGGCCAATATCGACAGCGTGCTGCGCGAGATACTCGAAGCCGAGGTGGAGGTCCACCAGGCAACCCTGCAGGCGTGGCTGCGCTCGGCGCAGCAGGCACCACAGCCGGTGAGCGATGCGCTGCTGCGCGCCGTGCACACCATGAATGGCGCCTTCGCGATGACCGAGGTGCCGGAGATCACGGCGGTCACGGGCGGCGCCGAATCCTATATCAAGCGGGCCCTGGCTGCCGATGTGGTGCCGGGCGACGAGGGCGTTGCTGCGCTCGACGCGACCGCGCAGGCCATTACCGCGACCATGGAAGCACTGCAGGCGGAGCAGCCGCGCATTGCGCCTCAGCCTGCGCTGGTACAGCGCCTGCAGGCCCTGGCCGGCGAACTGCCGGAAGCGCGCTGGCCGCTGGTGGGGCTGGATGACGAAGAGGCGCTCGCGACCGATGGAGAGCCTGCGCACGAGGTGGACGCGCAGCTTCCTGCCGATGCGCAGAGCGACATCGACGCCGAAATCAACGCCGGGATCGACAGTGCACCTGCTGACACCCATGACGTGCCCGCAGCCGATCCGGCGAAGGACGGACTGGACGTGGCCGAGCTCACGGCCAGTGATGACCTTTCGCGCTACTTCGACGCCGGCTGGCCGTCGCTGGGCGGTACCGGACAGGAGGCCGCAGCCACGCTGCCGCCGGTCGCGCTCGCTGCCGATGAATCCGCAGCGGAAGTGTCATCGGCGGTCGCCGATGCGCCCCCCGCGCTGGCCGAAGACGCCGCGCTGACAGGCGCGGACGACCTGTCGCCGTACCTGGACGCCAGCGCGCTGCCGGTCGACGACCGTGATGCGGATGAGGCGGCGGACGCCGCTGCGTTCACCGAAACGATCGACCTGAATACGTCGTGGGATGACGTGGAAGGGTTCGATGCGAGTGATGACGCTGCTGCACTGCCACTCGACAGCACGCTGTCGAGCCTGCAGGATGACATGGCTGCGCCGGGTTTTGCGGAACCGGTCACATTGGAAGCTGCGCTCGAAGCCGGCCTGCATGTGATCGACGAAGAGCAGACTCCGGCCGACGACGGGCAGTGGTCCGTGCTCGGCCTGCAGGCCAGCGAACTCGCGCCGGGCGAGGCGGATGCCTTTGCCGAGGATGCGGACGTCGGCGGGGAGACGGCGGTCGGTGAAGGAGAGAGCGCCGACCCGCCGTCCCCGGCGACGGTGAATGCCGGGGAGTCCCTTGCAGAGCCTGCGGTCGATCCGCAGCCGGCAGCCGCGCCGCCGTCGCCGTTCTTCGAGATGGAAGACGCGCCGGGCCAGGGCAGCGGCGCTGCCGGACCGGGCGGTTCCACGCCGGTCGAGGGTCCGGTTGCCGAAGATGACGTGCCGGCACACGAGCCGATCGAGCCGATGCCGGAACCGGAACCGGAACCGGAACCGGAAGGCAGCGTGGGCGAGGAGCCTGCCGATCTGCTTGACTTCACCGTGTATGACCGCGAGCTGGTCGACATCTTCGTCGAAGAAGGCAAGGACCTGCTTGATCACTGCGATGGCCTGATCAGCGAGCTGCGCGATGCGCCGCAGGACCGCGAAGTGCTTGCCGGCCTGCAGCGTGACCTGCATACGCTGAAGGGCGGCGCACGCATGGCCGGCATCAACGCCATCGGCGACCTCGGCCACAGCATCGAATCGCTGCTGGAGGTGGTCGCGGCGGGGCGCACCGAGATCGAGCGCCGCGACGTGCAGCTGCTCGAGCGCGGTTTCGATCGCCTGCACCAGCTGCTGACCCGTACCGGCGAGCATCGTGTGGTGGAACCGGCGCAGGACCTGGTCGATGCTTTCGAGGCACGTACCGCCACCGATCCGGCAGCGGCTGCCGCCGTCGGCACGGCTGGCCCGGTGGAGACTGAAACCACCGTCGTACCCGCGAACGTTGCCCTGGTCGATGCACCGCTGTCCGCGCCGTTGCCGGTCGAAAGCACGGTCGAGGACGATCCGCTGGCACGTCCCCAGCAGGAGCAGGTGCGCGTGCGCGCGGATCTGCTCGACCGCCTGGTCAATCACGCAGGTGAGGTGGCGATCTACCGGTCGCGCCTGGAGCAGCAGCTCGGCGCCTTCCGCGGCGCGATGGGCGAGCTTGAACGCACCAACGCGCGTCTGCGCGACCAGCTGCGTCGCCTCGACCTGGAGACCGAAGCGCAGATCGTTGCCCGCTACCAGCGTGAGCAGGACCAGGCCGACCAGAAGTTCGATCCGCTGGAACTGGACCGCTTCTCCACCCTGCAGCAGCTCAGCCGTGCGCTGAACGAGTCCGCCGCCGACCTGGGCGGCCTGCAGGGCGTGCTGGACGATCTCTCGCGGCAGTACGATGCCTTGCTGCAGCAACAGTCGCGCGTCAGTTCGGAGCTGCAGGATGGCCTGATGCGTGCGCGGATGGTGCCGTTCGACGGCCTGGTGCCGCGTCTGCGCCGCGTGGTGCGCCAGGCCGGCATCGACACCGGCAAGCAGGTCCACCTGACCCTGGAAGGCACCCATGGCGAACTGGACCGCAACGTCCTCGACCGCATGGTCGCGCCGCTGGAACACATGCTGCGCAACTCGGTGGCCCATGGCCTGGAGGCGCCGGAGCAGCGCCGTGCCGCCGGCAAGCCGGAAGAGGGCGAGATTGCCATCCGCCTGCATCGCGAAGGCTCGGAAATCGTGCTGGACGTGGCCGATGACGGCGCCGGCCTGGATCGGGAGGCGATCCGTCGCCGCGCGATCGACCGTGGCCTGCTGGCCGCCGACGCGCAGCCTGCCGATCACGAACTGGACAACCTGATCTTCGCATCGGGCTTCTCCACCGCCGACCAGGTCAGCCAGCTGGCAGGCCGCGGCGTGGGCATGGACGTGGTGCGCAATGAAGTGCGCCAGCTGGGTGGTTCGGTCGATATCCAGTCGGTGCGTGGCCAGGGCGTGCGTTTCACCCTGCGCCTGCCGCAGACGCTGGCCGTTACCCAGGCCGTGTTCGTGCAGATCGGCGAAACCACCTTTGCCGTGCCGGTGGCTTCGGTCAGCGGTATCGGCCGCCTCTCGCGCGAGCGCTTCGAGGCCGCCGACAGCAGCTATCGCTACAGCGGCGAAGACTATCCGCTGTACGACCTGGGCAGCCTGGTCGGCCAGGCACCGGCACGTGCCGAGGGCCAGGCGCAGGTGCCGCTGCTGCTGGTCCGCGCCGGCGACCTGCGAGCTGCCGTGGCGATCGACCAGGTGCTGGGCAACCGCGAAATCGTGGTCAAGCCGGTCGGCCTGCAGATCGCGTCGGTACCGGGCATCTACGGTGCCACCATCACCGGCGATGGCCGTGTGGTGGTGATCCTGGACGTGGCGCCGCTGGTGCGTCGTTACCTGGCCAACCCGACGCCGCCGGTGCTGGTCAACGCGCCGCGTCAGGAACGGCAGGTGCCGCTGGTGATGGTGGTCGACGACTCGCTGACCATGCGCAAGGTCACCGGCCGCATCCTGGAGCGCCACAACTTCGAGGTCAGCGTCGCCCGCGATGGCGTGGAAGCGCTGGAGCGGCTGGAGGAGCGTGTTCCCGACCTGATGCTGCTGGATATCGAGATGCCGCGCATGGACGGCTACGAGCTGGCCACCGCGATGCGCGCCGACCCGCGTTACAGGGACGTTCCGATCGTGATGATCACCTCGCGCAGCGGCGACAAGCACCGGCAGCGCGCTTTCGAGATCGGCGTCCAGCGCTACCTGGGCAAGCCTTATCAGGAGCTGGACCTGATGCGTAACGTGTACGACCTGCTGGGGATCGCCCGTGTCCGAGAGTGAAGCCGCCAACCCGGCCGTCGCCCTGCTGGCCCGGCCTGGCGCGGCGCGTGAGCGCCTGCGCGAAGCGCTGGCGCACGCCGACGTGCAGATCGTGCTGGAAGACGATCCGAATGGCCTTGAACCGCAGGCGCTGCATGACGCGCGGCCGCAGTTCGTGGTGATCGCACTGGAAGCGGCGGTCGAGGACGCACTGGAACGCCTGGAGCCCGTGCTGTCGGCCCCCGGCCTGACCCTGGTGTTCGACGAAGCCGAGCTGGCCGCGCGCCGGAACGGCTGGGAGGCGCAGCGCTGGGGGCGTCACCTGGCCGCCAAGCTGCATGGACACCAGCAGGTGCTGCCGCCGGGCGCCGAGGACGAACCGGCCCTGCAGCTGGAGCCAGGCCGTCCTGCGCCGCCACCTGCGCCGCAGGAGGCAGCGCTGCAGACGCACCTGCAACAGGCACACCGCTGGGCCGACGACGTGCCAGCCGATGGCCTGTACGCACCGCCGGCGCAGCTGCATGAACCGGTCGCGTTCGAACACGCTCTGGCCGCGCTGCAGCCGATCGTGCCCGAACCGCCGGAAGCGCCGGTCGCACGGACAGAACCCCCCACGGCACCGTCGGTGACGTTCGATCACACCGCGTGGTCGCTGGTGGACGAGTCGGCCGATGCCGCCACCCCGGCGTACGCCGCAGCGGAGGTCGAGGCGCGCTCATCGTCGTTCGATACCGACCACCTGAGCCTGGTCGACCTGGATGCGGCCGCCCCGCCCGGCGCACGCGCGGGCGCGCTGCTGGTGCTGGCCGGGATCGGTGGCCCTGATGCGTTGCGTCGCCTGCTGGGCGCGCTGCCTTCGGCATTGGCGGTGCCGGTGCTGGTGCACATGCGCCTGGATGGGGGCCGCTACGGCAATCTCGTCAAGCAGATGGCGCGTGTCTCGCCGCTGCCGGTGCAGCTGGCCGAAGCCGGCCAGCGCGCCACGCCCGGGCAGGTGCATGTGCTGGCCGATGACATCGGCGTCCGCGCGGCCAGCGACGGCCTGCATTTCCTGACCGACGCGCAGGGCATCTCGATTGCCGCGTTGCCGGCCCAGTACACCGCACTGGTACTGCTCAGCGGTGCCGATCTGGGCCATGTCGGGCCGGCGCTGGACCTGGCTGCCGCGGGCGCGTGGGTGGCCGGGCAGGTGGGGGAGGGATGCTACGACCCGGCCGCCGCCACCGCCGTGGTCGCCGCCGGCATGGCCGCTGGCGAACCGCAGGAACTGGCGCAGATCATCGCCGCGCGCTGGGGCGAGGGTGACCACAACGGAGAAGCTCCATGAGTTACGCCAGCAACGATGAAATCCGTGGTGTCCTGATCCAGGCCGGCAACGAACGCGTGCTGCTGCCCAATGCCACGGTGGCTGAAATGATGTCGCGGGTGCCGGTGCAGCCGGTGGCCGACGCCCCCCGCTGGCTGGTTGGCGAGATCGCCTGGCATGGCTGGCAGGTGCCGCTGGTGTCATTCGCACGGCTTTCGGGGCTGGGGGACGAGGCAGCCGGTGTCCACAACAAGGTGGTGGTACTGAAGGCGCTCAGCGGCGATCAGCAGCGGCCGTATTACGCGTTGCTGACCCAGAACTTCCCGCAGTTGATCTCGGTGCCGCGCGATGGCCTGCTGGCCGATGCGTCGGAGGAGACCCTGCCGCAGATCGTGCACATGCGCGTACTGCTGGGTGAGCAGAGCGCGCTGCTGCCGAATCTGGACGCACTGGAAAGCGCGCTGGCTTCACTGGCGGCCTGAGGCCGCCCCCCGGACACAGGCCGCCGGGCATGGCCCGGCGCTGCCGTTGGCGTGCAGGTTGTCGGTGGACCTAACCGAGATCACCCAGCCGCGCCTGCAACGCGGCGATCGCGGCCAGCCCGGCGGTTTCCGTGCGCAGGATGCGCGGGCCCAGCTGCAGGCCCTGGAAGCCGGCGGCGGCCAGCTGCTCGCGGTCGCGTGGCGACCAGCCGCCCTCCGGACCAATCGCGATCACGATGCCGCCCGCGGGCGCCGCTGCCAATGTCGACAGCCGGTGCGAACCCATCGGGTCCAGGGTCAACCGCAGCGTATCGGCGGGCAGCGCAGCGGTCGCCTGCGCCAGCGACAGCGGGGCACCCACCTGTGGAATGCGCGCGCGCCCGGACTGGCCACAGGCCGACTGCACGACGTTGTTCCAGTGCGCCACGCGCTTTTCCGCGCGGGCCGCGTCCAGCTTCACCTCGGTACGTTCCGCGTTCACCGGCAGTATGCTGCTGACGCCGAGTTCGGTGGCCTTCTGCAGGATCAGGTCCATCTTTTCGCCGCGCGCGATGCCCTGCATCAGGGTGATGGCCAGCGGCGATTCGATGTCGATGGCCTGCACGCTGTCGATGCGTGCCTGCACTTCGCGCTTGCCGACCACGGTCAGCGTCGCAGCGTAGTCATGGCCATCGCCGTTGAACAGGACGCAGCCATCGCCTTCGCGCAGGCGCATCACCCGCACCAGGTGGTTGGCGGTCTCCTCGGGCAGGGTCACGGTCTGGCCGCTGTGCAG
This sequence comes from Stenotrophomonas sp. Steno-C15, assembly GCF_056393265.1. Classification (NCBI taxonomy): domain Bacteria; kingdom Pseudomonadati; phylum Pseudomonadota; class Gammaproteobacteria; order Lysobacterales; family Lysobacteraceae; genus Stenotrophomonas; species Stenotrophomonas sp. Steno-C15. The sequence goes on along the minus strand of NZ_JBWJPF010000012.1, from coordinate 72,469 downwards.
CGGCAGGTCGATGGGACAGCGGGTCACGCGCATGCAATCGCCTCGTCGATGGCGGCCAGCGTGGTATGCGCCAGCAGATCCAGTTGTTCGTCGTCCACGCAGTACGGTGGCATCCAGTACAGCACATCGCCCAGCGGGCGAAGGACCACGCCGCGCTTCAGTGCTGCCTTGTACGCGTGCAGGCCGAGCCGCAGTCCAGGGTCGAAGGGCGTGCGCCTGTCGCCGCCGCGCGACAGTTCGAATGCCACCACCATGCCGGCCTGGCGCACATCGGCCACATGCGGGTGGTCGGCAAACGGTGCCGCGAGGGTGCCCATCACCGATGCGGTGCCGCGGTTGCGCGCGATCACATCGTCGCTGCCGAAGATGTCCAGCGTCGCCAGCGCCGCAGCGCACGCCAGCGGATTGCCGGTATAGCTGTGCGAGTGCAGGAACGCACGCTCGCGGGAGTCGTCGAGAAAGGCGTCGTACAGGGCCTGCGTGGCCAGGACCGCGGCCAGCGGCAGGAACCCGCCGGTCAGGCCCTTGGACAGGCACATCATGTCCGGCATCACCCCGGCCTGTTCGCAGGCGAACATCGTGCCGGTGCGACCGAAGCCGGTGGCGATCTCGTCGGCGATCATGAACGCACCGTGCGCGTCGCACAGCTCACGCACGCGCTGCAGATACACCGGATCATGCATGCGCATGCCACCGGCGCACTGCAGGCGGGGTTCCAGGATCACCGCGCATACTTCACCGGGGTGCTGGTCGAACAGCGTCGCCAGGCCATCGGCGGCCTGGCGCGCACGCTCGGCGGCGCTCTGCCCTGGCTCGGCCAGGTAGGCGTCGGGCGAGGGGGCGAACAGCCCTTCGGCCAGCAACGGCGCGTACACCCGCCGGTACAGTGGGATGTCGCCCAGCGCCAGCGCACCCAGCGTTTCACCGTGGTAGCCGTTTTCCAGCGCGATGAAACGCGTACGCCGGGTCTCGCCGCGGTTATGGAAGTAATGGAAGGCCATTTTCAGTGCCACTTCCACCCCGGCCGAGCCGTTGTCGGCGTAGAACACCTTGGCCAGCGGATCGCGCCCGGCCTGCCGCGGGGCCAGTGCCAGCAGGCGTTCGGCCAGGGTGATCGCCGGCTCATGGCTGAAGCCGGCCAGCATCACCTGTTCCAGCTGGCCGGCCTGGGCCGCGATGGCGCCGCCGATGCGGGGCTCGGCGTGGCCGAACAGATTCGTCCACCAGCTGCTGACGGCATCCAGATAGCGGTTGCCGTCATGGTCGATCAGCCACGCACCCTCGCCGCGCGCGATCGGCACCAGCGGCAGGGTGTCGGGATGCTCGCGCATCTGTGTGCACGGATGCCACAGCACCTGCAGGTCGCGTTGCCGCCAGTGCAGGGCCAGCGGGGAGGGGGTTGGGTCTGCTAGCATTTCGGGCTCATGAACATGTTGCTGCCTGCACATTCTATCGGCCCCGGCGCCCGCGTCGGCCGCCGCGGAGATTCCGCATGAACGATGACCGTGCCAGCCGTCGCCTGCCGATCATCCATCGGATCACCGATGAAGAGAACGGTCCCTTCCAGCGCCAGCATCTGGATCTGGAATTCTCCAATGGTGAACGCCGCCGCTTCGAGCGCCTGGTCAGTCGTGGCCACGGTGCGGTGGTGGTGGTGCCCATGCTCGACGACGAGACGGTGCTGCTGGTGCGTGAATACGCGGCCGGGGTACATCGGTACGAGCTTGGCCTGGTCAAGGGCCGGATCGATGCCGGCGAGACCCCCGAGCAGGCCGCCGATCGCGAACTGAAGGAAGAGGCCGGCTATGGCGCGCATCGGGTCGATGTGCTGCGCGCCATGACGCTGGCGCCGACGTACATGAGCCACCAGTCGTGGCTGGTGGTGGCGCGCGACCTGTATCCGGAAAAGCTGATCGGTGACGAGCCCGAGGAGCTGGAGGTGGTGCCCTGGAAGCTGTCCGAGCTGGACCGGTTGATGCTGCGCGAGGACTTTTCCGAGGGCCGCTCGCTGGCGGCGTTGTTCATCGCCCGCCAGTGGCTGCAGGGAGCCCGATGATCAAGCTGACCACGGATCTGCGCGAGACCGCGATCGCCATCGCGCAGGAAGCCGGCCAGGCCATCATGCAGGTCTACGCCGAAGGATTCGACGTGCGGATCAAGGACGACAACAGTCCGGTGACCGCCGCTGACCTGGCCGCCAACCAGGTCATCGAGCAGGGTCTGCGGCAACTGACCCCGGATCTGCCCATCCTGTCTGAAGAGTCGGCCCAGGTGCCCTGGGAACTGCGCCGCCATTGGGGCGCCTACTGGCTGGTCGATCCGCTTGACGGTACCCGCGAGTTCGTCAAGCGCAACGGCGAATTCAGCGTCAACATCGCCCTGATCTACCAGGGTGCCCCGGCGTTTGGCGTCGTGCTGGCGCCGGTCACCGGCATTCTGTGGCACGCCATGCGCGGCGAACTGGCGTACCGCCGGCAGGGACTGCACGACACCGTGCTGCGCACGCGCAGCCCGGCGACCGCTCCGCTGCGGGTGGCGGCAAGCCGCTCCCACCGCTCGCCGGAAACCGAAGCGCTGCTGGCGCGCATGGGCCGCATCGAGACCATCGCCCAGGGCTCGTCGCTGAAGTTCTGCCGCATTGCCGAGGCGGGCCTGGATGTGTACCCGCGGCTCGGCCCGACCTCCGAATGGGATACCGCCGCCGGCCAGTGCGTGCTGCACGCGGCGGGCGGCGCGGTCCTCTCGGCGGCGACCGGCAAGCCCTTCCGCTACAACCGCCGCGAGACGCTGTTGAACGGCGATTTCATCGCCCTTGGCGATACCAGCCTGCCGTGGCGCGACTGGTTGTCCGACTGACCTGGAGGCCGCATGAGCGCGCATGACACCCCCACCGCCGGCAGTGCCGCCAGCACGGAACTGGAACGCCTGCTGGCGATCATGGCCCGCCTGCGTGATCCGCAGGGCGGCTGCCCGTGGGACCTGGAGCAGGACTTTGCGACCATTGCCCCGTACACCATCGAGGAAGCCTACGAAGTCGCCGACGCGATCGATCGCGGTGACCTCGATGATCTCTGCGACGAGCTCGGCGACCTGCTGCTGCAGGTGGTATTCCATGCTCGCATGGCCGAAGAGCAGGGGGCGTTCGCTTTCGCAGAGGTTGCCCGCGCGATCAGCGACAAGATGCAGCGCCGCCATCCGCATGTCTTCGCCGATGTCAGCGTCGATGATGCCGATGGGGTCATGCGCAACTGGGATGCGATCAAGCGCGCGGAGCGGGCAGCCAAGGGCGAACAGGACCATTCCGCCCTGGCTGGAATCTCGCGGGGCCTGCCGGAGTGGCAACGCGCGGTGAAGCTGCAGTCGCGCGCGGCCAAGGTGGGCTTCGACTGGCCGGGCCCGCTGCCGGTCCTGGACAAGGCCGCCGAGGAACTGCAGGAACTGCGCGAGGAGTTCGAGCGCGGCGACATCGCCGGCAACAAGGCGCGGCTGCAGGAGGAACTGGGCGACCTGTTGTTCGTCTGCGCCAATCTGGCCCGCCACGCCGACATCGACCTGGGCGCCGCGCTGCGCGGTGCCAACCACAAGTTCGAGCGTCGCTTCCGGGCGATGGAGGCACAGGCCGAGGCACAGGGCACATCCCTCGCCTCGCTGGACCTGGACGCGCAGGAAGCGCTCTGGCAGCACGCCAAGGCCGCCGAGAAGGAATGAAGACACTCGGCCTGTTCCTGCTGACCGCGCTGGCCGAGATCGTCGGCTGCTACCTGCCGTGGCTGTGGCTGCGCAAAGGAGGCAGCGTCTGGCTGCTGCTGCCGGCGGCGGCCAGTCTGGCCCTGTTCGCCTGGCTGCTGACCCTGCATCCGACCGCCAGTGGCCGCGTCTATGCCGCTTACGGTGGCGTGTACATCGGCACCGCGCTGTTCTGGCTGTGGCTGGTCGATGGCGTCCGGCCCAGCCGCTGGGATCTGCTGGGTGCTGCACTGTGCCTGGCGGGCATGGCGGTGATCATGTTCGGGCCGCGCCAGCCGGGCTGACCGCGGCAGTGCGAGGCCCGCCGGAAAGGGGCATGATGGGGCGGATCGTGGCGTTGGGAGTGCGCACATGTCCCGTTTCTCCAGCTTCCGTGAGTTCTATCCGTTCTATCTCAGCGAGCACCGCCATCCCGTGTCGCGGCGACTGCACTTCATCGGCAGCTGCGGCGTACTGCTGCTGGTCGCTGCGGCGATCCTGCGCGGCCAGCCGCTGCTGCTGTTGACGGCGTTGGCCTGTGGGTACGGGTTCGCGTGGGTGGGGCACTTCTTCTTCGAGAAGAACCGCCCGGCCACGTTCCGCCACCCGCTGTACTCGTTCCTGGGCGACTGGGTGATGTTTATCGACATCCTGCGCGGGCGGGTGCGGTGGTGAGAACGTGTGCACGCCGCATTCACACGCTATGCTCGGGGTTGGACGTCTACCGATAAGGAAAGCCTGATGTTCCCGACCATGTTCTTTACCGTGGTACTGGCCTTCGTGGCCGTGGTCATCCTGTTCAAGGCCGTGCGCATGGTGCCGCAGGGATATGAATGGACTGTCGAGCGGTTCGGCCGCTACACCCACACCATGACCCCCGGCCTGCACTTCCTGATCCCCATCGTGTACGGCGTGGGGCGCAAGGTGAACATGATGGAGCAGGTGCTGGATGTACCCAGCCAGGAAGTGATCACCAAGGACAACGCCGCCGTGCGCGTCGACGGGGTGGTGTTCTTCCAGGTGCTGGACGCCGCCAAGGCCGCCTATGAGGTGGCCAACCTGGAAGTGGCCATGATCGCTCTGGTCCAGACCAACATCCGTACCGTGATCGGCTCGATGGACCTGGACGAATCGCTGAGCCAGCGCGAGGTGATCAATGCCCAGCTGCTCAGCGTGGTCGACCATGCCACCAACCCGTGGGGCGTGAAGGTGAACCGCATCGAGATCCGCGACATCCAGCCGCCCCGCGATCTGCTCGACGCGATGGCGCGGCAGATGAAGGCCGAGCGCGAGAAGCGTGCGCAGATCCTGGAGGCGGAAGGCTCGCGGCAGTCGGAGATCCTGCGCGCCGATGGCGAGAAGCAGGCCACGGTGCTGGAGGCGGAAGGACGGCGCGAGGCAGCGTTCCGCGATGCGGAGGCACGCGAGCGCCTGGCGGAAGCCGAAGCGATGGCGACCAAGGTGGTGTCGGCGGCGATCGCCGAGGGCGATGTGCAGGCGATCAACTACTTCGTCGCCCAGAAGTACGTGGAAGCGTTCAAGGAACTGGCCAGCTCGCCGAACCAGAAGCTGGTGCTGATGCCGATGGAGGCCAGTGGGGTGATCGGCTCCATCGCCGGCGTGGCCGAGCTGGCCAAGCAGGCGCTGGCGAGCCAGGACAACAAGGCGGCCGGCAAGCGACCGCCGCCGATCGGAGGCTGACATGCGCTGGGACGTCGTCGCCTGGGGGGCGCTGGCCCTGCTCCTGTTCGCTGCGGAGGCTCTGCTGCCCGGCGCGTTCATGCTGTGGATCGGCATCGGCGCTGCAGCGGTGTTCGTGCTGGTGGCGATCTTTGCCGGCATCCCGCTGCTGTGGCAGGTGGTCGCCTTCGTCGTGCTGAGCGTGCTTTCGATCCAGTGCTACCGGCGCTGGGGCAGGTCGCGGGCACGCGCCAGCGACAAGCCGTTGCTGAACCGCCGCGCCGAGCAGCTGATCGGTCGGGTGGTGCCATTGCAGCAGGGCATCACGGACGGGCAGGGTCGGGTCAGCATCGACGATGCGTACTGGCAGGTCAGCGGTCCGGAACTGCCGGCCGGGGCACGGGTGCGGGTGGTCGCGGTGCAGGGCAGCACGCTGGTGGTTGAAGCGGCCAGCTGAGCCTGCGGGCGGTGCGTGCGGGAACCGCTGCGGTGCGGCACGCCCGTGGGCGATCGATCTGGGATAATGGGGGTTCTTGTTTCCTCTGCTGCCGGAACGGTCATGACCCAGAAGACGCTGCTCAACGATACCCACCGCGCCCTCGGCGCCAAGATGGTCGATTTCGGGGGTTGGGACATGCCCATCCACTACGGCTCGCAGCTGGATGAGCACCATCTGGTGCGTCGCGAGGCCGGCGTGTTCGACGTCAGCCACATGACCGTGGTGGACCTGCGCGGCGAGCAGGTCAAGCCGTTCCTGCGCCGCCTGCTGGCCAATTCCATCGACAAGCTGAAGGTGCCGGGCAAGGCGCTGTACTCGTGCATGCTCAATGCCGAGGGCGGCGTCATCGATGACCTCATCGTCTATTACCTGGGCGAGGACTTCTTCCGCATGGTGGTCAACGCCTCCACCCGCGAGAAGGATCTGGCCTGGCTGCGTACGCAGGCCGCTCCGTTCAACGTGTCCGTTGAACAGCGTCCTGACCTGGCCATCCTCGCCGTACAGGGGCCGCAGGCGCGCGAGCTCGTCATTGGTCTGGTCGGCGCCGCCGACCGCGAGGCGCTGGGCAAGCTCGGCCGCTTCGCCGCGCTGCAGGTGCGGTCCGATGAGGGCGTCGAACTGTTCGTTGCCCGTACCGGTTACACCGGTGAGGACGGTTTCGAGATCCTGCTGCCGCAGGAGGCCGTGGTCGGGTTCTGGAACCGCCTGCTGTCTGCAGGCGTGAAGCCGGCGGGCCTCGGTGCCCGCGACACCCTGCGCCTGGAGGCCGGCATGAATCTGTACGGCCAGGACATGGACGAAGCCATCAGCCCGTACGAAGCCGCACTGGCCTGGACGGTGTCGCTGGACGAAGGCCGTGACTTCATCGGTCGCGACGTGCTGGAAGCGCAGAAGGCCGCCGGCAATGCGCGGCAGATGATCGGCCTGGTGATGGACGAGAAGGGTGTCCTGCGCCACGGCCAGGTAGTCACCACGGCCGGCGGCCAGGGCGAAATCCTGTCCGGCACCTTCTCGCCGACGCTGGCCAAGGGCATCGCCTTTGCCCGAGTGCCGGCAGGTGACCTCGGCCAGGTCACGGTCGATATCCGTGGCCGGCAGGTGCCGGTGCGCGTGGTCAAGTTCCCCTTCGTGCGCGAAGGCCAGGCCCAGCCCGGCGTGCTCGCCGACGCCTGATCCGAACGTGCCGGACGTCACTGACAGCAGTGGCGGCCGGTTGGTTACACTAGCCCCGTTTTTTCCACCCCCTGCAAATCCTGGAGCAGTCCCATGAGCGAGATCCCCGGCGACCTCAAGTTCCTCAAGTCCCACGAGTGGGCCCGTGTCGAAGGCAATGGCCGCGTTACCGTCGGTATTTCCGACCACGCCCAGGGCCTGCTGGGTGACCTGGTCTACGTCGAACTGCCGGAGGTCGGCGCCGACGCCAAGGCCGGCGAGCAGATCGCTGTCGTCGAGTCGGTGAAGGCGGCCTCGGACGTCTACAGCCCGATCAGCGGCAAGGTCGTCGAGGTCAACTCGGCGCTGTCCGACAAGCCGGAAACCATCAACGAAGATGCCTACGGCGAGGGCTGGATGTTCGTGGTCGAACTGTCCAACGCCGAAGAGATCAACGAGCTGCTGGACCCGGACGCTTACGCCGAAGTCCTGGAGAACGACGACCACTGAGTCGTTGTTTCCTGGTTTGAAAACGGCCACCTTCGGGTGGCCGTTTTCGTTCCGGCGAACGCGCCGGACTCATGACGCCCGGTTCGCTGCACACCCACGACGCGGCATCAGGCGCTTCGGAAGGGTGTCTTCGGACGCGCGCAGTTTTGCGCAAATCCGCGTTTCCACCCCGCGCCGGCGCGTTCGAATGTGAAAACTTTTCCTGCCTCGTTGCGGCCCCGTTGTGGTGGCGCGGCAGGCCGCTGCGATACGTAGCCCGGGTGCGTGCGCGAGGTGGCGCAGGAATGGCACGCATCTACGCAGAGTGCTTATTTCAAGTGTTTTTTCTTGAGCGCGCGCGCACGCAGTGGCGCGCGTGGCGGTCGTGTTGTGCACGCCAGCGGTGTCTGCGGAAGCGAAACGAGGACGCTGGAGACGGTGTCCGGGACGGCGCCAATGTGAAAATTTTTCGCGGGGGTTGTTGACAGTAAAAAAAAGCGTGATTAGGTTTCGCCTCAGCAGACCTTGCCTGCCCAACCGAGTGCGCAGAATCAATCGTCCGATGCGAAGCAGCCCCTCGAAAGCCACCGCGATCCCCAAGACGGTGGACATGGCCCCGCTTCCCCCGGAGAAATGCAAGGCAACTCCCGTTCCGATGCCTGCTCCGCCGATCGAGGCAGGCATTGCCGCATCCGTAACGGCGCGCCTGACGCGCCGGCGGTCCCCGCACGCAGCATCCGCGGGTTTGATCCACCTGGGCGTTTCAACTCCCTATCACTGACGAGGAGCCATCCCATGGCAACCAAGAAAGCTGCGAAGAAAAAGCCCGCCGCCAAGAAGGCGGTGAAGAAGGTCGCTAAGAAGGCCGCTGCCAAGAAGGCAGTGAAGAAGGTCGCAAAGAAGGCGACCGCCAAGAAGGCGGTGAAGAAGGCTGCGAAGAAGGTCGCCAAGAAGACCACTGCGAAGAAGGCAGTGAAGAAGGCGGCAAAGAAGGTAGCCAAGAAGCCGGCGAAGAAGACCGCGAAGAAGGCAGTGAAGAAGGTCGCCAAGAAGGCAGCGAAGAAGACTGCAAAGAAGGCCGCCAAGAAGACCACTGCCCGCAAGCCGGCCAAGAAGGTCGCCAAGAAGGCGACCAAGAAGGCCGTAAAGAAGGTTGCGAAGAAGGCGGCCAAGAAGGCGACCAAGAAGGCTGCCCCGAAGAAGGCAGCGAAGAAGGTCGCCAAGCGCAAGCCGGCCGCCCGCAAGAAGAAGGCCGCTCCGGTCGCTCTGCCGGCAACTCCGGCGCCGCTGATCTAAGTACTTCCCGATAGCCGTACCCTGAAACCCCTTCCTCGGCTGCCCAGCGAGGAGGGGGTTTTTTTATCCCCTGCCTGCAGCCCGCAAGAAAAAAGGGCGACCGATGGGCCGCCCTTCCGGTGATGCCAGGGAGTGCCGGTTCAGCGCGGCGAGGCGACCGCGCGGTTGCTGGATGCACCCTTGCCCTTGCGCTTGTCCTGCTGCGCCGGGCTTGCGCCCTCGGCCATCAGGTTGTCGCTGCCGAAGTCGGTATCCACGTCCAGCCAACGTTGCGAGGGAAGGCCAAGCGCGGAGTCGAGCACGGTCGGCAGCAGGCCGCTGGGCAGGCCGCTTTCGCCGTTCCACATGATCGCGATGCCGAGATCACGCTCCGGGACCAGAGCGACAAGGCCACGGTAGCCCTGCACGGCGCCGGCGTGGAACACCACGTCATGACCGGCGTAATCGAAGGTGCGCCAGCCGAGCGCGTAGCCGGCCGAATGCAGACGCTCGCGGCGCCAGCCCGACCGCATTTCGCCCGGCGTGTTGATCAGGCTCGAATGCAGGGTGGCCAGCAGCGGTGCCGGCAGCACGTCGGGGCGATGACCGGTGTGGGCCAGCAGCCACTGTGCCATGTCGCTGGCACTGGCGTTGACGCCGGCCGCCGGCGCGACCCGGTAGTAGGTCGGTTTCGGCGTCAGTGACACCCAGCCATTACGGCTGCGCACATGCGGACGTGCCCACCGCGAACTGGCCTGGATGCCGGCCAGGCCGAGGCTGGCATCGTTCATGCCCAGCGGCTTGAAGATGCGGCGCTCGACCGCCTGCTCGTAGAAGCTGCCGGAGGCGGCGTAGACGACGTCGCCGATCAGGCTGAAGGCCACGTTCTGGTAGGCGTAGCAGTCGCCTGGCAGGCACTTGAGGCTGGTGTTGGCCAGCTTCTGGGTCAGTGCGTAGTACTCGGCGTTGCCTTCGATGTCACGGTCGTAGGCGTTGTAGGGCAGGCCGACGCGGTGGCTGAGCACGTCGGCGACGGTCAGACGCTCGGTGGCTTCCGGCGAGTTGAGGCGGAAGCCGGGCACATAGTCGGTGACCTTGCTGTCCCAGCGCAGCGTGCCGTCATTGACCAGCAGGCCGGCCATGGTGCCGGCGAAGGCCTTGGACAGCGAGGCCAGCCGGAACACGGTATGGGCATCGACCGGCAGCGGATTGTTGACGTCGGTGACGCCGTAACCGCGCGCACTCAGCACGCGTCCACCCTGCACGATCGCCACCGCCATGCCCGGCACGCGCTCGCCATAGGTGAGCTGCTGCGCCATCGATTCGATGTTGGCAACGTTGAAGCCGGGGGCGGGCGCCTGCACCTGCGGCGTCAGCCCGGTACGGTAAGCGGCCGGCTGGGTATGAGCGACGGCCGGCGCGGCCGCGGTCTCGATGTTGGCCGGCATCGGCGGCAAGGCCGGCGGGGTCTGCGCGGTGGTGGACAAGGCAACGGGCATCAGCATGCCCAGCAAACCGGTGGCCGCCGAACGGATCGGACGACGCAGGCTGTTCTTTTTCATCGGTTGGACCCGTGCGCGACTGCTGATGGCGATTCTAGCGCCGCTTTTCGCCTGTGCACAAACAAAGCGAAGATGAATGCGCATCTCGTTGAAAAAGTTGGAATTTTGACGCTGCCGGATTGTGTATCCGAACGTGTCGGCGGTCGCCCGTGCGAGTCCCCTGCGGTGCCACCGGCGTGCCGCGCTGGCGATGTTGCAGTGCATTGGCTAACGTACGCGCTTTGCCGCCCCCCGGAGCCTGCCATGCCGCTGTCCAACCGCTGCCTGCTGGCGTGGGGCGCCGCATGAGTTCGGTGCAGGACGGGAGGCCGTTGCGCGGGCTGCTGGCAGCGCTGCGCGAGTCCCCGGCTCTGTGGTGGTCGTTCCTCTACTTCTTCTGCCTGCTGAGCGGCTACTACGTGCTGCGACCGGTACGCGAGGCGATGGCGGCCTCGGCCGACCTGGAGACGGTGTTCCCGCCGGTGCTGATCGCCTGGTTCGCCAGCCACGGCATCGCACTGAAGGATTTCGTCCTGCAGTTCCTGTTTTCCTGCGTGTTCGTGATCATGCTGGTGCTGCAGCCGGTCTATGGCTGGCTGGTCAGCCGCTTTCCGCGGCGGGTATTCCTGCCGGCCGTGTATGGCTTCTTCATCGCGACCCTGCTGGGCTTCTACGCACTGTTCGATAGCGGCGTGCCGGGGCGGGGCATGGCCTTCTTCTTCTGGGTCATGGTGTTCAACCTGTTCGCCGTCGCCGTGTTCTGGAGCTTCATGGCGGATGTGTTCTCCAACGTGCAGGCCCGTGCGTACTACGGCTACATCGGCGCGGCCGGCACGCTCGGCGCGTTCCTCGGCCCGATCATCACCAGTGCGCTGGTGCAGCGGGTGGGTATCGCCAACCTGATGCTGGTCTCGGCCGGCTTCCTGATCGTGTGCCTGCTGTGCATCTGGCGCCTGCGGCACTGGGCGGTGCTGCGTGAACGCGAGCAGCAACTGGTCTCCGGCGAGCAGCCGATGGGCGGCAGCGTGCTCGATGGCCTGAAGCTGATCGCGCGCGAGCCCCTGCTGCGCTGGCTGGCCATCATGGTGGTGTTCGGCGTCGGCGTGGGAACGCTGCTGTACAACCAGCAGGCCAGCATCGTGCGAGCGTCGTTCACCGACCCTGCGGCGAGCACCGCATTTTTCTCGCGCATCGATCTGGCGGTGAACGCGCTGGCCCTGCTGATGCAGCTGGGCCTGACCCGCTGGCTGCTGTCGCGCCACGGCATCGCTCCGGCGCTGTTGATTCCCGGCTTCGCGATCCTGATCGGCTTCTCGGTGCTGGCGGCGTCGCCGATGCCGCTGATGGTGGCGGTGGTGCAGGTGATGACCCGGGCCAGCGAGTTCGCCCTGGCCAAGCCGGCACGCGAGACGATCTATACCCGTGTCGACCGGCAATGGCGCTACAAGGCCGGTGCGGCCATCGACACGGTGGTCTATCGTGGTGCCGACCTGAGCTTCACCTGGGTGCACAAGGGACTGGCATTGTTCGGTTCGCACGTGGTGTTCATCGGAGGCGTTGCGGTGGCCGCGTTCATGACGCTGGCCGCGTTCGGCGTGCTGCGCGAAGAGAAGAAGCTGCCCCGCGACCGCTGAGGTCGCCCCCCATTTGAGGAGAACCCACGATGTCATGGATCGCGTTGCTGCTGACGCTGCTGGTTGCCGCGCTGCATGTGTACTTCCTGGTGCTGGAGATGTTCCTGTGGACGCGGCCACTGGGGCTGAAGACGTTCCGCAATACGCCAGAGAAGGCGCAGACCACACAGGTGCTGGCGGCCAACCAGGGGCTGTACAACGGCTTCCTGGCGGCCGGCATCGTGGCGGGGCTGGTGATGGCACAGCCGGTGCTGGTGACGTTCTCGCTGGCCTGCGTGGTCGTGGCGGGGTGCTATGGCGCGTACAGCGTGAGCCGCCGGATCTTCATGATCCAGGCGCTGCCGGCGATCCTGGCGCTGGTGCTGCGCGCGCTGGTGTGAGTTCCGGCCAACGGCGCAGCCCCTCGTGGGTTGGCCGCGTAGAGCGTGTCATGGGTTTGGCCAGGCAGGTTGGGTTCGCGGGGGACGCCGCAAGTACGTCCCTGTAGGCTTGGCCGCGGCATCCATGCCGCGGACACCCCCGCGAACCCAACCCGCCCGGCCCCTGACAGTTTCCGCGGGCGTCCAGCCCACGCAGAAGAAAAAAAAGAGCAAACAGCAACAGCAACAGCAAAAGCGGCCGATGGGCCGCTTTTGCTTCTGCTCTTCTTTTTTCTTCTGCGTGGGTTGGACGCCGCACAGATCTGTCAGAGGCCGGATGGGTCGGGCCGGGCGGGGTATCCGCGCCATGGATGGCGCGGCTAAGCCCCCAGGGATGGGTTCACGGCGTCCCCGCCTGGCTCGACCCATCCGGCCCAACCGATAACCGCATGCCGCGACCAACCCACGAGGGGCTGCGCCGTTGGCCGGAACCTCACTTGGCCGGCGACATCCACATGTCGATGACCGCGCTGAACACTTCGGTCCCTGCACGGTCGCGCACGCTCACCGTCACCGGCAGCGCATAGCCCTGGGCCGCGACCACGATCGGCTGCGCCGGCAGTGCCACCGCCTGCAGCGTGCCGCGTGCCTTGGCCAGGTACTGCACCTGCATGCCCTTGGGGATCCAGCGCATGCCCTTCGGCAGTGATGCATCAACCATCAGCCCGGCCGTCAGTTCGGCCAGATTGCACATCGCGATCGCGTGCACTGTGCCGATGTGGTTGCGCACCCTGCGCCGGTCCACCAGCGTACCTTCGCAGCGGCCGTTTTCCAGGCGGGTGATGCGCGGCGCGATGCTGGCGAAGTAGGGCGCCTTGAAGCACACCGCGCGCGAGAACAGCCAGGTGCCGGCAGGCCAGCGCTGCAGGCGGTGGTAGAGCGAGAGCAGGGGCGTGGACATGGTGGGATTCCGTTGGGCGGATAAAGCGACGGCGGGCCGAGGCCCGCCGTCGAGGCAACGCGTGTCGCGGGCGATCAGGCGGCCTGCGAGTGCGGGTCCTTGTGCTGGCGGTCGTAGTAGCTGGCCGCGCGCAGTTCGTGGGTGTCGAAGTCGTCCACGGTGATGGTGTCCAGGGTCAGCGTGCGCAGCTCTTCCAGCAGCGTGCGCTCGTCCTGGGTGATCACACCTTCGGCCACGGCTTCGTCCAGCTGGCTCTGGAAGTCCAGCGCCTCGATGCCCTTGCTCTTCAGCGCCTTCAGGAACTTGCGCTCCACCGGCTCGGCCATGATGGCCTTGGCCAGATAGCTGTTGATGCGGCCGCCCGGGTTGTTCTCGCACGGGGTCAGGAACACACCCTGTGCCAGGCGGTCGCGCGCTTCGTTCGGCGCCATCAGCAGAGCGGCGACGCGACGGCTCAGGCGATCACCGGGTGCTTCGGCGCGGCGGCCCAGCGGGAAGATCAGTGCCCACATCAGCCAGCCGATCGGACGGATCGGGAAGTTGCGCAGGGCGGCCGACAGCGATTCTTCGATCTTGTGCACGCTGTCATGGAAGGCCCACGCCAGCAGCGGCTGGTCGGCCTGCGGTGCGCCCTCATCGTGGTAGCGCTTGAGCATGGCGCTGGTCATGTAGATGTGGCTCAGCACATCGCCCAGGCGGCCGGACAGCGATTCCTTGAACTTCAGCTTGCCGCCGAGCGTCATCATCGAGATGTCGGCCATCAGCGCCAGATTGGCCGAATAGCGGTCCAGCTTGCGGAAATAACGGCGGGTGTAGGCATCGCCCGGGGCGGCACCGAAGCGGGCGCCGGTCAGGCCGAACCAGAACGAGCGCACGGCGTTGGAAATGCCGTAGCGGATGTGGCCGAACAGGCTGCGGTCGAATTCCTGCAGGCCGGCACGGGTATCCGGATCCTGTGCAGCCTTCATCTCCTTCAGCACCCACGGGTGGCAGAGAATCGCACCCTGGCCGAAGATCAGCAGGCTGCGGGTCATGATGTTGGCGCCTTCCACGGTGATCGCGATCGGCGCAGCCTGCCAGCTGCGGCCGGCGAAGTTGCGCGGGCCGAGGATGATGCCCTTGCCGCCGATGACATCCATCACGTCGGAGATCACCTCGCGGCTCATGCTGGTGCAGTGGTACTTGGCGATCGCCGACGGTACCGATGGCACGTCGCCGCGGTCGACGGCGGCAGCCGTGGCCTGCGACAGCGCGCTGATCTTGTAGGCCTTGCCGCCGATACGGGCCAGTGCTTCCTCCACGCCTTCAAAGCGGCCGACCGACAGGCCGAACTGCTTGCGGATGCGCGCGTAGGCGCCGGTCACCGCAGCGCCGGCCTTGGCGCCACCGCTGGCGGTGGACGGCAGCGTGATCGAACGGCCCACGGCCAGGCATTCGTTGAGCATGTTCCAGCCCTTGCCGGCCATGGCAGCGCCGCCGATGAGCTGGGTCAGCGGGATGAACACGTCCTTGCCGCGAATCGGGCCGTTCTGGAAGGTCGAGTTCAGCGGGAAGTGGCGGCGGCCGATTTCGACGCCGGCGGTATCGCGCGGCAGCAGGCCCAGCGTGATGCCGATGTCGCGGGTCTCGCCGATCAGGCCATCCGGGTCGTACATGCGGAAGGCCAGACCGATCAGCGATGCGACCGGAGCCAGGGTGATGTAACGCTTGTCGAACGTCAGCCTGACGCCCAGCACCTGCTCGCCATTCCATTCGCCCCGGCAGACGATGCCGTAGTCGGGAATCGAGGTGGCATCGGAGCCGGCAAACGGGCCGGTCAGGCCGAAGCAGGGCACTTCACGACCGTCGGCCAGACGCGGCAGGTACTGGTCCTTCTGCTCCTGGGTGCCGTAATGCACCAGCAGTTCGCCCGGACCCAGCGAGTTCGGCACGCCGACGGTCGAGCTGACCACCGAGGATACCGAGGCCAGCTTCTGGATCACCTTGTGGTGGGCCAGCGCGGAGAAGCCCAGGCCGCCGTATTCCTTCGGGATGATCATGCCGAAGAACTTGTTCTTCTTGATGAAGGCCCACAGCTCGGGCGGCAGGTCGGCGTGGACGTGGGTGATCTCCCAGTCGTTGACCATCCGGCACAGCTCTTCCACCGGGCCGTCGAGGAAGGCCTGCTCCTCGGCGGTCAACTGCGGCTTGGGATAGTTGAGCAGGATGTTCCAGTCCGGATCGCCGGTGAACAGTTCGCCCTCAAAACCGACCGAGCCGGTTTCCAGTGCGATGCGCTCGGTCTGCGACAGCGGCGGCAGTACCTTGCGGAATACCTTCATCATCGGACCGGTCAGCAGCGGCTTGCGGATGAACGGCAGCAGCAGCGGTACAGCGATCACGGCCAGCACGGCGGCGGCGACGATCGTGGCGGTCTGGTTGACGTAGGGGATGAACCAGCAGGCGACCAGCAGCGCGGCGCTGATCAGCGTCCAGGTGACCAGCCGCATGCGGTGGTAGGCGGCGAATGCACCTGCCAGCAGCAGGGCAAGGAAGGGAAGAACGATGCTCATGAGCGTGCTCCGGTGACGTGCTCGTTTGTGACGGACGAAGCTGCGGCGTCCACCGCAGGCAACACGTCCAGATAGTCCAACACAGTAGCGGTAAAGGCGTCGTTGTCGTCGCCGGCGACCATGTGCGTGGCCTGCGGCAACTGCACGTGGCGCGCGTGCGGGGCCAGCGCCAGGAATTCGGCCACGGTCTGCGGCGTGACCAGGTCACTGCGCCCCCCACTGACCAGCAGCATCGGGCACTTCACCTGGCGCGCGGCATCGGCCAGCGCATCCTGGTGCTGCTCGCTGTCGCGGGCCAGCTCGGCGACCAGGCGCGGATCCCAGTGCCAGCGCCAGCGGCCGTGACCATCCTCGCGCAGCAGCGCGCGCAGCGACTGCTCGGATTTGCGAGGCCGGTGCGGCATGTAGGCGGAAATCACGTCGGCGGCCTGGGCCAGCGAGGCGAAGCCATCGGGATGGGCGGTCATGAAGGCGAGGATGCGCTCCACGCCCGCGGTATCCCAGCGCGGGGTGATGTCCACCAGCACCATCGCCGAGAACAGGCCCGGCCAGCGCGATTCGGCCAGCAGGCCGAACAGGCCGCCCATCGAGGCGGCGACCAGCACCGGCGGGCGCGGCTGTTCGCCGGCCAGCACGATCAGGTCGTCGGCGAACTGCTCGCCGTGATAGGGCAGGTCGGCGGCATTCCAGTCCGAATCGCCGTGACCGCGGGCGTCGTAGGCCAGCGTCTGCAGGCCGGCAGCAGACAGCGCGCGGGCCGTGGCGTTCCAGGCATGCCGGGTCTGCCCGAAACCGTGGGCGAACAGCACCCGGCCGCGGCGGCCGTGATCGCTGGCCGTGGCGGCCAGCCGTGTGCCGTGCGCGGCTTCCAGACGCAGGTCGTGGAACGCAACGGGTGTGGGGGAAGTAACCATACTTGCTAGTATGGATCGGTTGCGGGGGATGTCAATACTGCATGGTATGGTGCGGCGCGTCAGGTGGCCGGTCTGCACAGCGGAGCCCTTCGGCTGCATCCGCGTACTGCAACGAACCCCGCCGTATGGTTAAATCACTCCATGAATCAACCTGACGCTTCTGCCGGCGAACCGCGCGCCGGCCGCAACAGCCGCCTGAGCGCCGAAGACTGGGCCCAGGCGGCCCTCGATCTGATTGCTGAACAAGGCGTGGGTGCCGTCGCGGTGGAACCGCTGGCGCGGCGCCTCGGCGTCACCAAGGGCAGCTTCTACTGGCATTTCCCCTCGCGCGACGCACTGCTGCAGGCGGCGTTGGAGCGGTGGGAGCTGTTCGAGCAGGAGCAGGTGTTCGGCAGCCTGGAAGACGTGCCGGATCCGCGCGCGCGCCTGCGTCAGCTGTTCCAGATGGTGGCGCACGAAGTGCAGCCGCACATCATCTACAGCGAGCTGCTGAAGGCGCTGGACCATCCGATGGTGCGGCCGGTGATCGACCGCGTTTCGCAGCGTCGCCTCGATTACCTGATCGCCTCGTTCCGTCAGGCAGGCCTGAGCTCCACCGACGCACGCCATCGTGCGCGCCTGGCCTATGCGGCCTATGTGGGCTTCCTGCAGCTGTCGCTGCAGCTGCAGCAGCCGAAGCAGGCGCGGGAGGATTTCGAAGCCTATGTCGAACACCTGATCGAGACGCTCATCCCGAACGGCTGACGGTTTCCGTTGCCCACGAAAAAGCCGCGACCTGATCGCGGCTTTTTTGTTGCCGGTGCAGGGTGGTACGCCCCGGCAGTGCAGAAAGAACAACGGCCCCTTGCGGGGCCGTTGCTGCAGTCATCGATCGATCAACCGATCAGAACTTCTGCTTGTACTGCATGTACATGTAGCGGCCCGGCAGGTCGTACTGCGGGTCGAACATGTTGTAGGACACCGTGTACGAGACCGGCGGATCCTTGTCCCACGCGTTGTTCAGGCCCAGCATGATGGTGCCCTTCCACGGGGTGTTGTAGCGCACCTGGATGTCGTGGTACGTGGTGGCACCAATGTGGTTCTTGCGACCTTCCGGATCCGAGCAGTAGGCACGGGTGGATGCGCCCAGCAGGCAGTCTTCGGTCATGCCCGACTTGTAGCGCAGGCCGTAGTTGACACCGAAGTCACCGTAGGACCAGTCGACGTACAGGTTGGAACGGACGCGCCAGTACGGATCCTGGTCCAGATAGCGGCCCTGACGGCCATCAACCGGAGCATCTTCGGTCGACTTGGTCTCCCACTTGCTCAGGTAGGTGCCGTCCAGGCTGACGGTGAACTGGCCGAACGAGGTTTCCGGCAGCTTGTACAGCACGCCCAGATCCCAGCCCTCCACCTTGTACGACGCCAGGTTCATCAGCGGCATGTCGACGTTGGTGATGGTGTAGCGCTCGTTGATGGTGCCGTAGTTCGGGTCACGCGTGATCAGACCGCAGTAGGCTGCCTGCTGCTGCGCGGTACCACCGTAGCAACGATCCATGATGTCGCCGATCGCCGGGCGGGTGATGGCGTCTTCGATCTTGATCTGCCACCAGTCCAGGGTCACGTTCAGGCCGGAGACGAAGCTCGGGCTCCACACCAGGCCCAGCGTCTTGCTGGTCGAGGTTTCCGGCTTCAGATCCGGGTTCGACTTCCAGGTGAACGGCTCGACGGTCTGCAGCGGGCCAGACTCGCCATCGGTGTTCGGCTGGACGAAGTTCGCCGGAACGCCCTGGGCGATACACTGCGCCAGCACTGCGCCGGTCGGGTTGTTGGCCCGGGCACACGGGTCGGCGTAGGTCTCGAACGAATCGGTGTCGCCGCGGTACAGGTTGTTGATGCTCGGAGCGCGGAAGCCTTCGGAATAGTTACCACGCACCATCAGGTCTTCGATCGGCTTCCAGCGGAAACCGAACTTGTTGTTGGTGGTGTTACCGAAGTTGCTGTAGTCCGAGTAACGGGTCGCCACGCTGAAGTCCAGCAGCTGCGCGCCCGGCAGATCGGCCAGGACCGGGATCGACAGTTCCAGGTAGAACTCGTCCAGGTCGTAAGCACCCTTGGTCGGCGCAGCGCCGTTGCCGGTGCTCAGGCCCGCTGCGATGAAGGCGTCGGGGTCGAACTGGCCGCTTTCCCTGCGGTTCTCATAACCGGCAGCGAAGCCCAGCGCACCGGCCGGCAGCTGCACGATCTCACCGGAGATGTTGGCGTAGTAGCTCTTCGACACCAGGCTGGCCGAATCGTGCGCGGTGAACGAGGTGTAGTCGAGTGCCGCCTGCGAGATCGAACCTTCGCCACCCAGCGGATTGATCGGTGCGCAGCCCGGAATGACGGCTCCGCCTGCGGTCAGACAGACAGCCTGGCCATCGCGGAGCGCCGACGGACCATACGCCTCATCCAGACGCTGGATGTTGAACAGGCCGTAGGTCAGGTCGTTCTGGTCGGTCTTGTCGTAGCGGTAGCCGACATCCCAGTCGAAGTTGCGGTCGGCGAACTCGAAGAAGCCTTCAAAGCCACCGTAGAAGTGCCAGTTCTTGACGTTCTGGTTGAACGAACGGCCGCCGGTTTCATTGAAACGACGGTTCACGCCGGTCAGGTCCTGGCCGTACGGGTTGTACATGCTGTCCGCGCTGAGCGTCATGCCCGTCACCGGCATGGCCGCCAGCAGCTGCTCGGACTTGCGCTCGTTGTACATCGCCTCGGTGCGGAAGGAGATGTTGTCCGTGATGTTGTACGAACCCACAGCGAACAGCGAGGTGCGCTCGTTCGGGGTCAGCAGGTAGTTGTCCGGCGCGGTGTTGTAGCCGTGCACGTTGCTGACGAACGGGGTTTCCACGCCATTGATGATGACGTAGCGCTGATCATTGCGGACGTAGGAGCCCGGGATGCCGGTGCCGCTCTGGCCGCTGAAGAACGGCGGGCCGCCAGCGGAGATCTTGCGATTGCCGGCCATGACCTCCTTCTCGTTCACGTAGGACGCACCCAGCACCAGCGACGCACGGTCGGTGGTGGTGCCGATGGTGAAGTCATAGGCTTCACGATCGCCGTCGCCCTGGCTGTACTGGCCCTTGTAGAAGTTTGCCTCGGCGCCGTCGAAGTTCTGCTTGGTGATGATGTTCACCACGCCGGCGATGGCATCCGAACCGTAGATGGTCGAAGCGCCGTCCTTCAGGACGTCGATGCGCTCGATCATCGCGGTCGGGATGGTGTTCAGGTCGACGCTGCCGTCCAGACCGGTGGTCCAGCGACGGCCGTTGACCAGCACCAGGGTGCGCTCGGCGCCGAGGTTGCGCAGGCTGACGCCGGCCGAACCGTCACCACCGTTGTTGAAGGTGCGGTTCAGTGCGGCACCGTTGGCGGCGACGCGCTGCAGGATATCGGCAACCGAGGTCACACCCTGCTTTTCGATATCGGCGCGGGTCAGGCTCAGGACCGGCTGCGAGGTTTCGATGTCGGTGCTCTTGATGCGCGAACCGGTCACCGAAATGCGATCCAGGTTGGTCGCTTCCTGCGCCTGGGCGGTTACGGACGTGGCCGCACCCGCGATCAGCGCGACGACAACAGCGTCACGCAGCTTGTTGGACTGGAAATTCATTGGCTCTCTCTCTCCAAGAAATCTTGGCTGGGGTTATGCCCGGCGGGGAAGCGAAAGTGCGCTTCCAAATCGCGAGGCTGAGCCGATAGTAGCGGGCGCCTGCAAAGAATTAAAGCTGTGTTAATCAAAGCTGTGATTTGTGTAAATTTATGGAATGTCAATACTTTTCAACGGCTTGCAGTAGGGTTTGTGGCATGGTGCCTCGTTTGTTAAAAAAAAATGATGAAAAAAGTTTCCATTGATATGTATCGAAACATGTCGCGGCGGCGAGAAACGCACACATTGCGACAGCGCCGGAGGGGCGCAGAGGGAGTGCGGCACACGCAAACGCAACGGGCGCCTTCCGGCGCCCGCGATGTCACTGCATGAGGGAGGTGTGAGCGGTCAGAGATCCTGCTCGTAACGCACATACGGCACGGTGCCGTCGTCGTTGCTCTCGTTGCGTGGAGAGAAGGGGTTCTTGCCGCGGCTGATCACGTTCTCGGCGCCGACGGTGAGCTGGCCGGACCACGGCGTCCGCCAGGTCAGGCCGATGCCCAGACCTTCCCACTTGCCAGGGCGGCCGGGCACGTCGACCACGCGGCCGATGATGCTGCCGGTGAAGTTGCCGTAACCGGCGCCGAGGCTGAGGCTCTTGCTGTCCCAGCGATCGACCAGGGCCGGCGAGGCATCGGCCAGCGGAACCAGGCGTGCCTTGGCGTAGGTGCCGGCGATGGACACGAATCCTTCGCGGCCGATGTTCTTCTGCGCGAACACGGTCAGGTCGTTCTGCTCGGCACGCAGGGACGGCGTCTTGTTCGGGCCGGCCAGCCAGGCGGGCAGTGTTTCGCGACCGGTACCGGCGGTGATGCCCAGGCGGCCGCTGCCCCGGTTCAGGGCAGCCGTGCCGGTGAAGCGGCGGCTGCTGAGGTCATCGTCGTCGCCCAGGCTGGCCAGCATGCAGTGGCTGGCCAGACCGCTGATGCTGGTACTGCTGCTGTTGCTGCAGAGCAGGCCCAGCGAGTCGCCCGACGACAAGCCAAAGGCCGCATCCAGCGAATTGCGGCCGAAATGCCAGCGGGCGCCGGCGGCCTGCTCACCGGTGGGTTCCAGGTAGAGCAGGGCTTCGACCTTGCCGCTGCCCTTGTTCCACACCGGCAGCACCGTGCGGGTGTCCTTGCTCTGCGCATGCGCGCCCGCGACCGCGCCAAGGGCGATCAGCAGGGCCAGCGGTAGACGCAGATAGGTACGCATCGGACCAGTTCAGACAGGGACAGACAACGGAAGTTCCCGCAGGGGCGGGGACTCGATCCTAGGGTGTTTATGATTTCTTAACAAGCCTTGATCCTCCCCAGGTGCAAGACCCGCCGCTTACTGAAGGCGTTCAGGTGCCGGAACAGCCCCCTCGGCACCGTGGAACAGTATGCCGAACTCCGTCAACGGGAAGTGATACTCCCGCCCGCAGAATTCGCAGCGGACTTCGACCTCGCCGGTGGCTTCGGCCGCCGCCCGCGCCTCTTCCTCGCCCAGCGACTGCAGCATCGAGGCGACCCGCTCGCGCGAGCAGGAGCAGGCAAAGGACAGTGGCTTGCTGCCCATCAGCTCCGGGTTCTCCTCATGGAACAAGCGGTGCAGCAGCTGCTCGGCGGGAGTAGCGAGCAGTTCGGCCCTGCCCAGGGTCTCGAACAGGGCACTGGCGCGTGACCAGCCATCTTCGTCGCCCTCGTCGCCGGGTAGTTTCTGCAGCAGAAGGCCGCTGGCCCCCGTGCGGTCGGCGGCCAGCAGCAGTCGCGTCGGCAACTGCTCGGACTGCCGGAAGTAGTCCTCGAAGGCCTCGTCCAGTTCCGCGGCGCTGAGCCCGACCAGGCTCTGGTAGCGCTGCGGTTCGCGCGGGTCCAGCCCGGGGTTCTCGATGGTGATGGCGAGGAGGGCGTCATCGCCCAGGCTGGACAGGTCGCGCGGCGCGTCGGCGCCCTCGCTGAGCTGGGCGATGCCGCGCAGGGTGCCGGCGGCGGTGCATTCGGCGAACAGCGTGCGCAGGGTCGTGCTGCTGCGCAGCTGGATGGACAGGCGGCCGTCGACCTTGGTGTGGCCGGTGAACAGCGCCGAGGCCACGCAGGCTTCGCCGAGCAGCTCGGCTGCGGCGTCCGGGTAATGGGCATGGGACAGGATTTCCTGCCAGGTGGCCTGCAGGCGCACGTGTACGCCGCGGACACCCGCGTCGGGAAGCAGGAAGCGGATCAGGGAATCAGGTTGGGCGGTCATCGGCTCACATCGCGCGGAAACAGGGGTGGTTGCCGGATAATGCGCCGACAGCCAGGCAGAAGAAGGATGCACCACTAATGGGGGCAGGGGGAGAGCAGGACAAGGTGAAGGTGGCCGGGGACGTTCCGCGCCGCCGGCGTTGGCACTGGAAGCGGCTGCTGTGGCTGCCGGTGCTGTTCGTGGCCTTCAGCTGCCTGCAGGTGCTGGTGCTGCGCTTCGTGGATCCGCCCATTTCCAGCGTGATGCTGTGGCGCTACGGGGAGGCGCTGGGTGCGGGCGACTGGGCCTACCGGCTGCACTACCAGTGGCGGGATCTGGACCAGATGGCGCCGAGCCTGCCGATTTCGCTGGTGGCGGCCGAGGACCAGCGTTTCCCCGAACACAGTGGGTTCGATCTGCAGGCCATCGAGAAGGCGCGTGACCACAACGCGCGGGGCGGCCGGCTGCGCGGGGCCAGCACCATCAGCCAGCAGGTGGCCAAGAACCTGTTCCTCTGGCAGGGCCGCAGCTGGATCCGCAAGGGCCTGGAGGTCTGGTACACGGTGCTGATCGAAACGTTGTGGCCCAAGCAGCGGATCCTGGAGATGTACGCGAACATCGCCGAGTTCGGTGACGGCGTGTACGGTGCGCAGGCGGCGGCGAAGACCTTCTGGGGCAAGGACGCCGCGCGCCTCAGCCCGGCCGAGAGCGCACGGTTGGCGGCCGTGTTGCCGGCACCGCGGCGCTACAGCGCGGCCTCGCCCGGTCCCTACGTACAGCGTCGCGCCGCGTGGATCCAGCGCCAGGCCCGGCAGCTGGGCGGCGCTGCGTACCTGGCCGAGGACTGAGGCGGGCGTCTGCGCCGCTCCGCACTGGCGACGTACAATCCGGGCATGATCCGTGAACGCCTCACCGTCGTCATTGCCGCCTGCAACGAAGCTCTGGCGCTGCCGGTACTGCACCCGCGCCTGTGCGCGGTACTGGATGCGATGCCGGACATCGATGGCCACATCCTTTACGTGGACGACGGCAGCCAGGACGGAACCTGGGAGGTGATCGCCACGCTGGCGCAGTCCGAGCCACGCGTGTCGGCGCTGAAGCTGTCGCGCAATTTCGGCAAGGAGGCCGCGCTGACCGCCGGGCTGGATCTCGTCCGCGAGGGTGCGGCGATGATTCTCGATGCCGACGGCCAGGATCCACCGGAACTGCTGCCGCAGTTCGTGGCGCGGTGGCGCGAGGGCTATGACAACGTCTATGGCACGCGCCGGGCGCGCGCGGGCGAGAGCTGGGTCAAGCGTGCGACCGCGGCGATGTTCTACCGGGTGATCGGCCGCCTGTCGCGCACGCCGATTCCCGCCGATACCGGGGACTTCCGCCTGCTGTCGCCACGCGCGCTGAGCGCGTTGCGTGAAATGCGCGAGCGTCACCGTTTCATGAAGGGGCTTTTCAGCTGGGTTGGCTTCCGCCGGGTGGCGGTGCCGTACCAGCGCCACCCGCGGGTGGCCGGCAGCAGCAAGTTCAGCCTGTGGCGGCTGTGGAACTTCGCACTGGAAGGCATCACCGGTTTCTCCACCGTGCCGCTGCGCGCGGCCACCTATCTGGGCCTGGCCACTGCGGCGGTGGCCTTCGTGTTCGGTGTCTGGGTGATCGTGAAGGCCGCGATGTACGGCGACCGCGTGGCGGGCTGGCCGACGATGATGGCGGTGATCCTGTTCCTGGGCGGCGTGCAGCTGATCGCGCTGGGCCTGATCGGCGAGTACCTGGGGCGCCTGTATGAGGAGTCCAAGCAGCGTCCCCTGTACCTGGTTGACGCCTGGCTAGCATCGTCCGTGGCAGACTCCGTCGTGCAACCCACCCTGGGAGGGCAGACAGATGACGTCGGTACGGCAACTGTTGGACGGCAAGTCCCCTGAAGTGCATGCGGTCGCGCCCGGCGCGGCGGTGATCGATGCGATCCGGCTGATGGCCGAAAAGGGCATCGGTGCGGTGCTGGTGATGGAAGGGCCGCGACTGGTCGGCATCCTGTCCGAACGTGATTACGCCCGCAAGATCGTCCTGCGCGATCGTTCCTCACGCGATACGGCGGTAGCCGAGATCATGACTGCGAAGGTGGTGACGGTGGCGCCCGGCGAACAGGTCGAACATTGCCTGCAGCTGGTCACCGATTACCGTATCCGCCATCTGCCGGTGGTGGAGGGGGGACAGGTGCTGGGCGTGATTTCCATCGGCGATCTGGTGAAGTCGGTGATCGATGCACAGCGCCGCGAGCTGGACCAGCTGCAGCAGTACATCGTGGCGGGATGAGTTTTCGCTGGCGGGCCTGCGGCCCGCCGGCCCGCTGTTCGGAGCCGAAGCCAAAGCCAAAGCCAAAGCGGTGCCTTGCTGATGCGCCGGAAGGCGGAGGGCATGGCCGTGCAGGACACGCCGTAAACCCTTCCATGGGGGCTCGATGGCGCCATCCATGGCGCCAACGGTCCTGCACGGCCATGCCCTCCGCTTCTGGATACATTGCTGGGAACGCGGTGGGTAGCGGCCAGCCTTGGTTGGCAACACCTTGTGGTTCCGCGCGCGCCCCTCAATTCGCGATCCAACAAACGCTACTACTTCGCGTACTGCCCGCCGCAGTCGGCGTCCTTGCCGGGGCCCAGTTCGATCGTGGCCAGTAGCGCGGCCGGTGGCGCGATGCTTCCCAGCGCCAGGGCGACCGCACCGCGGACGCCGAGCGCCTTGAAGTCCGGGCGGAACGAAGGATCCTTGAACGTTCCGGCGATGTGCAGCGGCGAGCGCAGCACGAGGATGCTGCGGTCCTTCGGCCGTGGCTTCAGCAGCAGGTCCAGCGACTCATCGCGCAGGCTGACGGTGCCTTCGCCGAGAATCAGCGTGTCGGTGGTATCGACGGCGAACGTGCGGCTGGTCATCAATCCCTCGCGTACGCCGAAGTCGGCAAAGGCGCAGCGCAGCGGAATCTGCTTGTCGCCGGTCACCAGGAACTTGACTGCCTCGGTGATGTCCAGCCCGGCCAGTTCCATCACCAGATTGCCGACGTGGCCACGTCCCATTGCCAGGCCCACATCGCCATTGCTGCTGCCCAGCATGGCGGCGATCGAGTTGCCGCGGCCGCTGAGGTCGATTTCGCCACCGATGCCGCCCTTGGCCTGCTCGGCCAGCTTCGCATCCGGGAACAGTTGTCCCAGCTGCACGCCGCGCACGCTGGCCTTGAGCGCGGTGGCGATCTGCGGCTGCCGCGCATCCATGCGGATCGTGCTGCGGATGTCACCACCGGCCACACCGAAGTTCAGCGGGTCCAGCCGCAGCACGCCATCGTCCAGCAGCAGATGCGCATCCATATCGTCAAGCGGCAGCGATGGTGCGTTGATGCGATGTGCCTTCCAGCGCACATCGGCATCCATCGCGCGCAGCTTGCCGAGATTGTACGGCGTGTCCGGCAGCACCCTGGTACGCGCCGCCACGCGTGCGGCCTCGGCCTTCTGCTCGGCGTTGGCGGTCTCGCCGCCACCGGTTCTGGGCGGGGCGCCGACAAAGCCGGCCAGGTCGTCGAAGTCCAGCCGGCGGGACTCCAGCGTGGCCGTCAGGCGCGGGCGCGCACCACCTGTTTCGAACTTCACATTGCCGCCGAGATCGCTGTCGCCGACCTTGCCGGTGAACTGCTCGTAGCGCCACACGTTATGGTCGCGCTTCAGGCGCCCCTCCAGGGCATAGGGCGGCGAAGGCGGAATGGCGATGCCCAGCAGGGGATACAGGTCGGCCAGATCCTGGCCACTGAGCGCGAAAGCGAGGTCGAGCACCTGCAGCTGGAAGGGATTGGTCAGGGTGCCATGGGCGACGGCATGGGTGGCACCTGCACGCCCATCAAGATGGATGCGGAAGGGATGATCGCTGTCGGTCAGTTCCAGCGGAGATTCGGTGCCGCCGCGAAGGGTGAAAGGATTGCCCTGCCAACGACCCTTGCCCTGCACCAGCAGGGGCGGCGCGGCATCCGCCTGCCTGGGCCGGCCACTACGCACATTGACATGGATGTCGGTGCGACCCGCCGCGTCGATGAACTGCAGGCGGCCGTCATCGATACGCAGCCGCTTGAGCTGGGGCGTGGCGCCGCCGCGGCTGTCACCCAGGAAATCCCAGTTGCCCGGCTCGCCCTTGCGTGGGGCGGTTTCCAGCAGCACGTCGGGACGGGTCAGGCGGATCTCGGGAAGCTGCACGCTGCCCCGCAGCAGGGGCCACACCCGCAGGTCGATTTCGACCCGGTCGGCACTGGCCATGTTCGGCTGCTTCGCCCATGACGCATTGGCGAACGTGACGGTGTCGGCGCGGATCGTGCTGGTACGGCCGAGGTCGACATCCAGGTTGCCGATCTGCAGCACGCGGCCGGTCCGCGCCTGTACCGCCCGCTCGACCGGCCCCTTGAACCAGTTCCAGTCCCAGAGCGCGATCAATACCAGGATGGCCGCCAGCAGGAACACCAGCACCGCCAGCCAGCGCTGGCCTCGCGGGCCAGGGCGGCGGAAGCGCCAGCGCGACGGACGCGGCGGAGCAGGGGAGGCAGTCGCATTCACGCTGCCATGGTTGCCCTGCGCGGGTGGACGCAGCGCGAAGCGTTCATGTGCGCGGTGTGCACAGGAACGCGTGTGGCACGGATATCTACAGCACCTGCATGGTCACCGCGACGAAGTGGCAGACACTGCCGCCGATCACGAACAGGTGCCAGATCGCATGCGAATAGGGGATCGATTCGCGGTGATAGAAGTAGGTTCCCAGCGTGTAGGAGATACCTCCGGCCAGCAGCCAGCCCAGCGTCCAGCCATCGATGGAGGCCAGCATGGGCTTGACCGCGACGATCACCAGCCAGCCCATGGCCACGTAGATGGCGGTGGACAGGCGCTTGAAGCGGCCGGTATAGAACAGCTTGAACACCACGCCGGCCAGGGCCAGCGTCCAGATCGCGGCGAACAGACCCCAGCCCCACGGGCCACGCAGGCCGATCAGCGTGAACGGCGTATAGGTACCGGCGATCAGTACATAGATCGCGCAGTGGTCGAAGACCTTCAGCCTGCCCTTGGCAACCGGATGCTGGATGGCGTGGTAGAGGGTGGAGGCGGTGTACAGCAGCAGCAGCGCGATGCCGAACACGATCGCACCTGCCAGTTGCCAACCATCGCCGTAGATGGCGGCCAGGGTGATCAGCACGGCACCCGCACCGAGCGCCAGTACGGCGCCGAGACCGTGGGTCAGCGCACTGGCGATTTCTTCGCGGATCGAAGCAACGGAAGTCGAGGACATGGCGTAGGCATCATTCGCGGGGAGGGGGACCCGCGCCCCCCTATCATCGCCGCGATGGCGGGCGCATGCACGCCCGCCTCCACACGGAAGTCCGATGTCCTGACTGGCCGGATTCAGCCAGCGGTTAGGGTGTGCGCGGCCTCGCGGGTGGCGGCAAAGCGCACGTCGGGCGCGCGCTCCTGTGCCAGCTGCAGGTTGACCCGGGTCGGCGCGAGATAGACCAGATGGCCGGCGGCGTCCAGCGCCAGGTTCAGCGCGTTCTTCTCGCGGAACTCTTCCAGCTTCTTCTCGTTGCTGCAGTGGATCCAGCGCGCCGTGGTGACGCTGACCGGCTCGAAGGTGGCTTCCACGCCATACTCGTCCTTCAGGCGGTAAGCGGCCACGTCGAACTGCAGCACGCCCACCGCACCCAGGATCAGATCGTTGCTGGTCAGCGGCCGGAAGAACTGGGTCGCGCCCTCTTCGGAGAGCTGGGCCAGGCCCTTCTGCAGCTGCTTGAGCTTGAGCGGATCGCGCAGGCGCGCACGGCGGAACAGCTCCGGGGCGAAGTTGGGGATGCCGGTGAAGGTGACGGCCTCGCCTTCCGTGAAGGTATCGCCGATGGAAATGGTGCCGTGGTTGTGGATGCCGATCACATCGCCTGGCCAGGCCTCGGCGGCGATTTCACGGTCGCTGGCCATGAAGGTCAGGGCGTTGGCCAGCTTCATCTCCTTGCCGGTGCGCACGTGGAAGGTCTTCATGCCCGCGCTGAAGCGGCCCGAGCACACCCGCATGAAGGCGACGCGGTCGCGGTGCTGCGGGTCCATGTTGGCCTGGATCTTGAACACGAAGCCGGTCAGCTTGCTCTCTTCCGGGGCGATCTCGCGGCCGGTGGTGGCGCGTGCCTGCGGCGATGGCGCGTGCTCGACGAAGAAGTCCAGCAGGGGCTGCACGCCGAAGTTGTTCACGCCCGAACCGAAGAACACCGGCGTCTGCTTGCCCTCGCGATAGGCCTGCAGGTCGAACGGATGGCTGGCGCCCTGCACCAGCTCCAGTTCATCGCGCAGGTCGGCCAGCATCTGTACGCCGATCTTCTCGGCCAGGCCGGGAGCGTCGATCGACGGGAAGATGGTCGAATCCTGGCGGGTGAAGTTGCGACCCGGTTCGTACAGGTGCACCTCGCCGGTCAGCAGGTGGACCACGCCCTTCAGGCGCTGGCCCATGCCGATCGGCCAGGTGACGGGCGCGCACTGGATGCCCAGCACGGTTTCCACTTCATCCAGCAGTTCGATCGGATCCTTGCCCTCGCGGTCGAGCTTGTTGATGAAGGTCATGATCGGGGTGTCGCGCAGGCGGCACACTTCCATCAGCTTGATGGTGCGCTCTTCCACGCCCTTGGCCACGTCGATCACCATCAGTGCCGAGTCCACCGCTGTCAGCACGCGGTAGGTGTCCTCGCCGAAGTCGGCGTGGCCGGGGGTATCGAGCAGATTGACGATCTTGCCTTCATACGGGAACTGCATCACCGAGGAGGTGACGGAGATGCCGCGTTCCTTCTCCAGTGCCATCCAGTCGGAGGTGGCATGGCGGGCCGCCTTGCGGCCCTTGACCGAGCCGGCCATCTGGATCGCGCCTCCGAACAGCAGCAGCTTTTCGGTCAGCGTGGTCTTGCCGGCGTCAGGATGGGAGATGATGGCGAAGGTGCGGCGACGCGACGCTTCGGTGGCGACTTCGGACATGGCAGTGGCGCCCGCCCGGGGCGCTTTTCAAAGAGATAAGCGCCTGATTATACCGGCCGTGGCCGGTCAGCGCCCGGCCGCGCCCTCGGTATCACCCTGGCGGGCGAACTGCAGCTGTCCCTGGGAGGTGAAGATGCGCACGGGTACCGAGCGCAGGGCCATGCCGCGGTTGACCTGCACCACGAAATGCAGGTGCGGGGCGCTGCTGTAGCCGCTGTTGCCGGACAGGCCGATTGGTTGTCCGGGCTGCACGGCCTGGCCACGACGGACGCGCATGCCGCCTGCCTGCAGATGGCCGTACAGCGCCATGCTGCCGTCGCTGTGCAGGACACGGATGAAATTCGCCCTGCCGCCGTCGCGCTCGCGGTCCTGGCCGTTGCCGCGGAAGCCGTCCTGGATCTGCATCACGGTTCCCTCGCGCGCGGCCAGCACCAGCGTCGCCTCGGGCAGGGCGAAGTCCACGGCGTCGCGGTTCTCCTCGTCATCGTGGCTGAACCGGCCCTGCGGCGCCTGGTCCACGCGCAGGCGTGCGGCGTCGAACGGCAGGCGGTAGGCCACGTCTTCGGCGCGGGCGTCGGGACGGCCCGGTACCGACTGCAGGCGTACGTCGAGCGTGCTGCCGCCCACGGGCGGGGGCAGGTGACCGACCACGAAGCTGCTGTCGCCCTGCACCAGCGACCGTACCGGCAGGCCCTCGATGGGGCGCCCGGGTCCAGCGCGCAGTTCAACCTGTAATGGGCCGGCCAGGGTGTTGTCGATCCGGGCCTGCCAGTATTCGCCCACCTGCTGCAGCCGCAGTTGCGCCATGGGGGCCGCCTGGCCGATGCCCTGCGTGCTGGGCGCGGGGGCCGGTGAGGGCACCAGGCCCCAGCCCTGCCGCCAGTCGGCCGCTCCGGCGGTGGTGCTGATCAGCAACGGCAGCAGCAGGCAGGACAAGGGCAGGCGCGGCATCGGGCGTTCCGGACAGGGGGACCGCCGCGACTGTACCTGATCCGCAAAAGGTGGGCCGCAGCGATCGCTCCGGGTATTCATCGCTTTATCCGCATGAAGGGATTGACATGCGCGGAAAGCGATGGCATCGTGGCTCCACCATCGAGACCGGCAGAGGGACAGGCCCTTTGAAGCCGGGGCAGCCCGCAGGCGCGCAAGCGCCGGCGTAGGTGCCAAATCCTGCGGGGACCGTGGCGTCCACCGGAAGATGGTTCGAACCATGCACCGCAGGTGCATCTCGAACGCGAGCCCCGCGAAGGCTCGATGGCCGATTCCCCTAACGGATCCCGCCATGAGCTTCGCCCCCAGCACCACGCTTCGCCCCGAACCCTTTGTCCCCGTCAGCGTGCCGGTCGAAGACCGCGTGCACGCCGAGCGCGGCGAGTTCGCCGCGGTGCTGTCGATGCGCCACGCCGGCGCGTGCCCGGTACGCGTTCGCTACGAATGGGTGGGACCGGTCGATGCACCGGTGGTGGTACTGGCTGGCGGCATCTCCGCCCATCGCCATGTGGCGTCCAACGCGCAGTTCGCCGAGAAGGGCTGGGCCGAGGAACTGGTCGGCAGTGGCCGCACGCTCGATCCGCAGCAGCTGCGCGTTCTGGCGTTCGACTTCATCGGTGCGGATGGCGCGCTGGACGTGCCGATCGACACGGCCGACCAGGCCGACGCGCTGGCCCTGCTGCTGGATCACCTGGGCATCCGCACACTGAAGGCGTTTGTCGGCTACTCCTATGGCGCCCTGGTCGGGCAGCAGTTCGCTGTCCGCCATCGCGCCCGCGTGCGCCAGCTGGTGCTGGCCAGTGGTGCGCACCGTCCGCACCCCTATGCCGCGGCGTGGCGTGCGTTGCAGCGCCGGGCGGTCGCCCTGGGACAGCTGCAATGCGGTGAAGACCATGGCCTGGCACTGGCCAGGCAGTTCGCGATGCTCAGCTACCGCACGCCGGAAGAGTTCGGCGAGCGCTTCGACGCTCCGCCCGAGGTGGTCAACGGCCGCGTCCGTGTGGCCGCCGAGGACTACCTCGACGCGGCGGGCGCGCAGTACGTCGCGCGCACCCCAGTGACCGCCTACCTGCGCCTGTCCGAATCGATCGACCTGCACCGCGTGGATCCCACCGCCATCCTGCCGCCAACCGTGG
This sequence comes from Stenotrophomonas sp. Steno-C15, assembly GCF_056393265.1. NCBI lineage: Bacteria > Pseudomonadati > Pseudomonadota > Gammaproteobacteria > Lysobacterales > Lysobacteraceae > Stenotrophomonas > Stenotrophomonas sp. Steno-C15. The sequence continues at coordinate 40,694 of NZ_JBWJPF010000012.1, read as the reverse complement.
TGGTGGCCGTGGAAGGCGATCGGCTGGTGCCGTTGGCCGACCTGGTCGGTCTGGTCGAGGGGCTGGGTCCGCGCGGCAGCCTGCGCGTGCTGCGCTCCCCATACGGCCACGACGCCTTCCTCAAAGAAACCGATCGCATCGACGCGATCCTCGCTACCGCCTTCCGCACTTCTGGAGAGACCGCATGAGCCTGCACGCCGCCGAGCCGTCCTGTTGTCGCACCACTGCCGCCGTCCGCGCCGGCATCGATCGTGACACCGCCCATGGCGCGGTCACTCCACCGATCGTGCTGTCGTCGAACTTCAGCTTCGAAGGCTTCGGCAACAAGCGCCAGTACGACTACACGCGCAGTGGCAATCCGACGCGCGACCTGCTGGGCGAAGCACTGGCCGAACTGGAAGGCGGAGCCGGTGGCGTGGTCACCGCTACCGGCATGGGCGCCATCAACCTGGTGCTGAATGCCCTGCTGCAGCCGGGCGACACGCTGGTGGTACCGCACGATGCCTACGGCGGCAGCTGGCGCCTGTTCAACGCGCTGGCGAAGAAGGGGCATTTCGAACTGGTCACCGCCGACCTCACCGACCCGCGCACGCTGGCGCAGGCCCTGGCCACCCAGCCACGGCTGGTGCTGGTGGAAACCCCGTCCAACCCACTGCTGCGCATCACCGACCTGCGCTTCGTCATCGAGGCGGCGCACAAGGCCGGGGCGCTGGTGGTGGTCGACAATACGTTCCTGTCGCCGGCGCTGCAGCAGCCGCTCTCCTTCGGTGCCGATCTGGTGCTGCATTCGACCACCAAGTACATCAACGGCCACAGCGATGTCGTCGGCGGTGCGGTGATCGCACGTGATCCCGCGCTGCACGAACAGCTGGTGTGGTGGGGCAACGCACTCGGGCTGACCGGCTCTCCCTTCGACGCTTTCCTGACCCTGCGCGGCCTGCGCACGCTGGATGCACGCCTGCGTGTGCACCAGGAGAACACGGCCTCGATCGTCGCGCTGCTGGACGCGCACCCCGCCGTGGCCCGGGTGTATTACCCCGGCCTGGCCGACCATCCCGGTCATGCCATCGCCGCACGCCAGCAGAGCGGCTTCGGCGCGATGCTGTCGTTCGAGCTGGCCGACTGCGCCGGCGAGGATCCGCACGCTGCCGTGCGCGCGTTTGTCGATGGACTGCGCTGCTTCACCCTGGCCGAATCGCTGGGCGGCGTGGAAAGCCTGGTCGCGCATCCGGCGACCATGACCCACGCAGCGATGAGCGTTGAGGCGCGTGCTGCCGCCGGCATCAGCGAAGGGCTGCTGCGCCTGTCGGTCGGCATCGAGGCCGAGCGCGACCTGCTGGCCGACCTGGGCGCGGCGCTGGCACGCGCCGAAGCGGTGATCGACGCTGCCGCACGTCGCAAACAGGTGGTGGACGCATGAGCGCGCTGGCTGCCGAGATTCCGGCGATGGGCGGCGGTCGCCTGGCACTGCTGGGCACCGGGACGGTGGGCTCTGCGTTCGTGCAGCGCTACCAGGCCCTGCAGGCGCGCGGCCTGGAACTGCCCAGCGTGCAGTGGCTGGCCAACTCGCGTACTGCGCTGGCCATCGACCGCGATCTGGCCCTGCCGCTCGAACTGGCGCGGCGCGCACCGCGTGGCGGCCAGAGCGTGCCACCGTGGGCCGGTGCCGAAGGGCTGGAGCGTGGCGATGTGGTGGTTGATGCCACCGCCAGCGAAGACGTGGCCGCCCGCCATGCGCAGTGGCTGGCGCGCGGGGTGCATGTAGTGACGGCCAACAAGCTGGGCCGGGGCGGGCAGCTGTCACGCGCGAAGGCCATCGCCGAGAGCTGCGCCGACAGCGGCGCCCGGTACGGCGACAGTGCCACCGTGGGGGCGGGACTGCCGCTGTTGAGCAGCCTGCGCGCGCTGGTGGCCGGGGGGGATCACATCCACGCGATCGAGGGGGTGTTGTCCGGTTCCCTGGCCTGGTTGTTCCATCGCTATGACGGCCGTTCGCCGTTCTCGGCTGCAGTGCGCGAGGCGCTGGCCGCGGGTTACACCGAACCGGATCCGCGCCTGGATCTGTCCGGCGAGGATGTGCGGCGCAAGCTGCTGATTCTGGCGCGCAGCAGCGGACTGGCGCTGGATGCCGCACAGGTGCACGTGGATTCACTGGTGCCCTCGGCGTTGGCTGCGCTGCCGCTGGACGAAGCATTGGCCGAACTGGAGCAGCTGGACGCACCGCTGCAGGCGCGCTGGCAGCAGGCGACGGACAGCGGCCGTGTTCTGCGCTTCGTCGGCCGGGTCGACGCTGACGGCGCACAGGTGGGGCTGCGTGAACTGCCGGCCGATCATCCACTGGCGCAAGGGGCGGGCACCGACAACCGCGTCGCCATCCACAGCGACCGCTATCGCACCCAGCCGTTGCTGATCCAGGGGCCGGGAGCGGGCGCGGAAGTCACTGCTGCCGCATTGCTGGATGACGTGCTGCGCATCGTGGGATGAGCAGCGTCCCGCTGCGCCCGCCGGGCATGGCCCGGTGTTATCCGCACCGCTGCGCTCGCCGGGCATGGCCCGGCGCTACCTGCAATGTCGTGTCCGTCCCGGTAGCGCCGGGCCATGCCCGGCGGATACGCAGTTTCAGCGCCCTTTCAACACCTTCAGCAGCGCGGCATTGAACTGCCTGGGGTCCTGTACCTGCGGCGAATGGCCCAGTTCGGCGAATTCGACCAGCGTCGCGCCGGCAATCGCCGCAGCGGCCGATTTGCCCAGCGCCGGATAGTTGCCCAACCGTGCCTTCACTTCTGCCGGTGCCAGGTCACGACCGATCGCGGTGCGGTCCTTCTGGCCGATGAACAGCGCGGTCGGCACCTTCAGATTCTTCAGCTCGTATACCACCGGCTGGTTGAACACCATGTCCGAGGCAAGTGCCTGGCTCCAGGCCACCGCCTGCCTGCCGTCGCCCTCGTACATGCCCGCTTGCATGCGTGCCCAGGTTTCATAGGCAGGCTTCCAGGTGCCGTCGTAGTACACGTCCATCTGGTAGCGGCGGATGCTCTCGTAACTGGTTTTCAGCTCGCCGGCATACCAGGCATCGACGCTCCGCCACGGCACGCCCAGCGCCTTCCAGTCCTCCAGGCCGATCGGATTGACCAGCGACAGGCTGCGCAGGTCCTGCGGATAGGTCAGTGCATAGCGCACCGCCAGCATGCCCCCCATCGAATGGCCGACCAGGTGCACGGGCAGGCCGCCGAGCTGCAGCTGCTGCAGCAGTGCATGGGTGTTGGCGGCGAGCTGGCCGAATGAATACTGGTAGCGCTCGGGCTTGCTGGATTTGCAGAAGCCGACCTGGTCAGGTGCGATCACGCGGTAACCGGCGGCGAGCAGGGGAGGGATGGTTTCCTTCCAGGTCGCCGCGCAGAAATTCTTGCCATGCAGGAGCACCACCACGCCGATCGGCGCGGTCGTCGGCGCGATATCCAGATAGGCCATCTGCAGCGGTTGCTGCTGCGATTCCAGGGTGAAGGTCTGTACCGGATGGCCGTAATCGAAGCCCTCCAGCCGTGGCCCATAGGCCGGTGCGGCAGCGGCGGTGAGGGGCAGGGAGGCCAGCAGCAGGGCGGCGATCACGCGCATGGGACATTCCGTGACAGGGGACGCCCGAGCCTAACCGGAATGCGGTGACGGTGTCGTCCGGCAGATGCCCGTCATCAGCACTCGATGACATTCACCGCGAGGCCGCCGCGGCTGGTTTCCTTGTACTTGTCCTGCATGTCGCGGCCGGTGTCGCGCATGGTCTTGATGACCTTGTCCAGCGACACTTTGTGCTTGCCATCGCCGCGCATCGCCATGCGCGAGGCATTGATCGCCTTCACCGCGCCCATCGCGTTGCGCTCGATGCAGGGAATCTGCACCAGCCCACCGATCGGGTCGCAGGTCAGGCCGAGGTTGTGTTCCATGCCGATTTCCGCGGCATTCTCGATCTGGCTTGGATTGCCACCCAGCGCCGCAACCAGGCCGCCGGCCGCCATCGAGCAGGCCACGCCCACTTCGCCCTGGCAGCCTACTTCGGCACCGGAAATCGAAGCATTCTCCTTGTAGAGGATGCCGATCGCCGCCGAGGTCAGCAGGAAGTCGAACACGCGCTGCTCGTTCGCGCCCGGGCAGAACCGGTCGAAGTAATGCAGCACCGCGGGCAGCACGCCGGCCGCACCGTTGGTCGGCGCGGTCACCACGCGGCCACCGGCGGCGTTTTCCTCGTTCACGGCCAGCGCGTACAGATTGACCCAGTCCAGCGTGGTCAGCGGATCGCGCATCGCCGCTTCCGGCTTCGACGACAGCTCGCGGTACAGCGCCGGCGCGCGACGGCCGACCTTCAGGCCGCCCGGCAGCACGCCTTCCTCGCGGATGCCGCGCGTCACGCACGACTGCATCGCGCTCCAGATCTCGCGCAGCTGGGCGCGGATCTCGTCCTCGCTGCGCCAGCACTTCTCGTTCTCGAACATCAGCTGCGCGATGCTCAGGCCGCTGCGCGCGGTCTGCGCGAGCAGCTCGTCGCCGCTCTTGAACGGATAGGGCAGCGGGGTTTCGTCGGGCACGATGCGGTCATCGGCCGCGTCGTCCTGGTTGACCACGAAGCCACCGCCAACGGAGTAATAGTCGCGCGTGGCGATCACTTCATCGTCGGCGTTGTACGCGGTGAAGCGCATGCCGTTGGTGTGGTACGGCAGCTTCTGCCGCTTGTTCATGCCGAGGTCGCGCTTCTCGTCGAAGGCGATCTCATGCTGGCCCATCAGCTGGATGCGCTTGCTGCTGCGGATGCGATCCAGCGTGGACGGAATGATGTCCGGATCGATCAGGTTGGGGCGCTGGCCTTCCAGGCCAAGCAGGATCGCCTTGTCGGTGCCATGGCCGCGACCGGTCAGCGCCAGCGAACCGTAAACGTCGGCGCGGATGCGTGCGACCTCGTGCAGGCGGCCGGGGTCGAGCAGCCAGCGATGGATGAACCGCTCGGCGGCCTTCATCGGTCCGACGGTGTGGGAAGAGCTCGGGCCAATGCCGATCTTGAAGACGTCGAACGTGCTGACAGCCATGGATGCCAAACTGCGGGTACCGGACAAGCGGCTATTCTAGCGGCTTGCCGGGCCCTCCGATGGCTGCGGCGCAGCATTTCCGCCAAGCGAGGCAAGCCGGTGTTGACCCTGTTCCAGCGTGACGACTGCCACCTGTGCGATATGGCCCTGGCCGAACTGGCCAAGGCACGCGCGCCCGAGTTCGAATCGGTGTTCCTGGATGACCATCCAGCGCTGGAGGCGCACTACGGCGCGCGGGTACCGGTGCTGCGCGACGAGGCGGGCGGCCGCGAACTGGACTGGCCCTTCGATGCGGCGCGGGTGCGGGCCTGGCTGGCTGCGGGGTGAAGCCGCCGGGCATGGCCCGGCGCCACCCTGTATCACCGTTCCAAGGTGGAGCCGGGCATGGCCCGTGGCTTACTTCGCGTCGAACTTCACGATCGTGCTGATCGCGGTTTCGTCGGGGATGGTCTTGGTGTCGGCCCAATCGCCGGCGCCGACGCTGAAGTCCAGGCGCTTGACGGTGGCCTTGCCGGTCAGCACCGGCTGCGTGCCCGGCTTCCAGGTGAAGGTGAGCGTCACCGGCTTGCTGACACCACGCAGCTCGAGCGTGCCATCGGCGGCGAACTGGTCATTGCCGATGGCGCGGAAGCCCTTCGCGGTGTAACGCGCGGTGGCGAACTTGCCGACATTGAAGAAGTCCGCGCTCTGCAGCGTCGAGTCACGATCGCTGTTGCCGCTCCTGGCGCCGGCCAGCGGAATCACGACGTCGAGTGAGCCGGCCGCCGGATTGGCGGGATCGAAGCTGAGCTTGGTGGCGAAGCCCGGGAAGCTGCCGGTGAACACTTCGCCGTCGTACTTGCTGGCAAATACCAGGATCGAGCCCGCGCCGGGAGCCTGTGCATAGTCCGCGGCCAACGCCGGGGCAGTGGCCAGCATGCCGGCCAGGGCAGCGGCCACGGCCGCCGGGGTGGTCAGTTTCAGATTCATCGGTCAGTCCTTCTGGGGAGAGGCAAGCCAGCCACGCGGCAGCATGCGGCTCAACGTCGCGTCGCGCTGGAACAGGTGGTGGTAAAGGGCAGCGCCGGCATGGGCCAGCACCACAGCGATCAGCAGCCAGAAGCCGTACTCATGGATCGCATGCGACACGGCGACGACCTGCGGATCCGGTCCGCTGAGCTTGGGCACATCGACCAGACCGAACCAGCGGAAGGGCCGCAGCCCGCTGGCAGAGTCGTACAGCCAGCCCGAAAGCGGAATGGCGAACATCAGCACGTACAGCAGCACGTGGGTAGCGCTGGCGATGCGCTCCTGCCAGCTGGGCACACCCGGCACCGGCTTGGGCGCACCGGCGTAGAGGCGCCAGACCAGGCGCAGCAGCACCAGGGCCAGCACGGTGATGCCGATCGACTTGTGCGCGGTGTAGACCCAGAAGTATTTGGGCGTCCTGGGCAGTTCGCCCATGGTCAGGCCGACCACGCCAAGGGCGAGGATCAGTAGTGCGATCAACCAGTGCAGGGTCTGGCTGACACTGCCCCAGGCGGCAGGGGAGTTCTTGGCGGTCATGCGGGGTCCTTGGGGGCCGTCTTGCTGTCGGAGTGGGGAACCGGGGCAGGAGTTCCCGGCCTGTCGCTGCGGTCGAGGAAGGCCTCGGCCTCGATCCGTACCTGTACCGCGTCGCCGATCACCCCGGGCCAGGCGGTGATGCCGAACGCGCGGCGGCTCAACGTGGTGCTGGCGGAAAAACCGGCGGTGCGGCGGAACGGCGGCAACGGATAGCGTTTGATGGCATTGAGGGTCACATCCAGCGCGACCTCCTGGCTGACCCCGCGCAGGGTCAGCGTGCCGAACACACGGGCGTGGTTCGCATCGATCGGTTCGACCCGCGACGATACGAACCGGGCGTTGGGAAACCGCTCGCCATCAAGCAGGCTGCGGGCCAGCGTGGCCTGGTTCCATTTGGCATCTCCCAGATCCAGCCGGGCGACCGGCACATCGACCTGCAGGGTTGCCTCGCGCCAGTTGTCGGGATCGAACTGAAGGTGGCCCTCACTGCCCGATACCGTCCCCATGGCCTGCGAGTAGCCGGCATGATCGATCGTGAACAGCACGCGCGTGTGCACCGGATCCAGCCGGTAGGTATCGAGCTGTGCCCAGGCGGGCGCAGCGGCGAGCAGCAACGGCAGCAGGAGCAGGCGGGGTCGCATCGATGGCGGGCTCCGGGAGGGGACGCTGCGATCATACGCACAGCCCCCTGACAACGCTGCGTGCATGGCTGCAACAGTTCGTGGTGGCGATGCCACTGGAAACGGGCTGTTGCAGTCGTGAAGCCTGGGCTGTGTGACAATCGCGGCTGGATCGGGGGTTCAGGATGACGAGTGGCTGGCGTCTGTGGTGCCGAGGCATCGCAGTAACGGGTCTGCTGCTGCTGGCAAGCGCCACGGTGGCCGCGACTCTGGACATGGCTGGGGAGACACCACGACTGCGCCGCTTCGGCGCCGCCGAGGGCTTGCCGTCGCGCATGGTCGTGGCCCTGGCCGAGGACCGCCAGGGGTACATCTGGGCGGCCACCGATGGTGGGCTGGCCCGCTACGACGGCACGACGCTGCGGGTCTGGCAGCATGAACCGGAGCGGCCAGGTTCGCTGCCGGGCAACGAGATCGAGACCCTGCTGGTGGATCCGCTGGACCGGGTGTGGGTCGGCATCAACGGCAAGGGCATCGCCCGGCTGGACGCGGATCGCGAGCGTTTCTCCAGCTTCGCCGCGGTGAACAATGAATGCCAGAGCCAGTTCTGGACACTGGCCTATGCGGACGATGCGCTGTGGATCGGCACCAGCGGCCATGGCGTGTGCCGCTTCGGCGAGGATGGCAGCCTGCGCTTCTTCCAGCATGATCCGCAGCGCCCCGGCGGCTTGCCCAGCAACACCATCTTCAGCAGCCTGGTCGACGCGCAGGGCCGCCTGTGGGTCGGTACCGAGGCCGGTGTCGCCCGCTGGAACGGCAACAGCTTCGAGGCCATCGCGCCGCGCGAGCTGGGCAGGGTCAGCGTGCTGCGTCTCAGCCGCGACCCCGATGGATCGATCTGGGTCGGCAGCCAGAACGAAGGCCTGTTCCGCATCGATGCCCAGGACCGCGTCAGCCGTCCACGCTGGTCCGGCAGTGATCGCTTTCGCTCGGCACTGGTGCTGGCGGATCGGCAGGGAGGCTACTGGGCAGGTACCTCGGATGGGCTGCTGCGCGGTGATGCGCAGACACTGTGGCGCCTGGAGGGCGATCGCGGCAGCGGCTTCCTGACCGCCCACAGCGGCGTGCTCGATCTGCTGCAGGACCACGAAGGCGGGGTCTGGGTGGCCCTGCTGAGCCAGGGGTTGGCCTATCTGCCGCCGGACTGGCGCCGCTTCTCCACCTGGAACCAGCTCGACGGCAAACCGCTGGACAGCCAGTACCTGCTCAGCGCGGCCACCGATGGCCGGAATTACTACGTGAGTTCGGCACACGGCGTGTACCGGATCGATGCGCAGGGCGTGCTGAGTCTGCTTGCCAGTGATCGCGAGCTGGGCAGTGGCGCGGTCTGGTCGGTATTGCCGCGGCCGGACGGCCGCCTCTGGCTGGGCCGCGCCGGGCGCATCACCGTCTATGACCCGGCTACCCGCGCAACCCGGGAGTGGCGCATCGACGGCGGCTCCGACCTGCGCCAGCGCATCGACCTGATGCGGCAGGCGCCGGATGGCACCGCCTGGGTGTCGGTGATGAATGTCGGCGTGCAGCAGCGTCTGGACGATGGCCGGGTGCTGCGCAGCTTCCCCGTCGAGGGATTCCGCGGCCTGGGCGATGCGCCGATCGAACAGATTCGATTCGATCCGCGCGGGCAGGCCTGGGTGATGGGTGACATGGGCCTCTGGCGCCAGCAGGGTGAGCGCTTCGAGGCGGTTCCTGGCGTCTCGCGGGGATCGATCTACGACCTGGTGTGGATCGATCCGCAGCAGCTGTGGCTCGCCCGCCAGGGCGCCTTCGAGCGCTACCAGTGGGATGGCATGAGCCTGCGCCTGGTGCAGCGCGTCGATGCTGCCGCCGGCGTGCCACCCCTGAGCATGGGTGGGCTGGCCTTGGCCGACGATGGCCGCCTGTGGGCCACCACGCCGCGCGGTCTGCTGCGCTGGGATCCGAAAACGAAGCGGCTGAGGCAGTTCACCGAGCGCGACGGACTGCCCGATGCCGAATTCACCGGCCGGCCGCCTGCGGTGAACGCCGATGGCCGCGTGCTCGCGGTGACCCAGACCGGCGCGGTCGGTTTCGACGTCAATGCCGCCGACACCCCGCTGCCATTCTCCGCGCTGGTGATCGCGCAGGTGCGCGTACGTCGCGACGATGCGCGCGGCTGGCAACCCCTGCCGACCACCGGGGTGCTGCTGCTGGGTCCGGATGACCGTGATCTGCAGATCGACGCGCGGCTGCTCTCGTACGGCAACCCGCAGGGCAACCGCTATCGGTTCCGGGTGCAGGGCTATGACCAGAACTGGGTGGAGCAGGGCGGCGACGGCCAGCGCACGCTGTCGCGCCTCGCGCCCGGTGCCTACGTGATCGAAGTACAGGCGGCCACCGACAGTGGTCCGTGGACGCCGTCGCAGCAACTGCAGGTGAAGGTATTGCCGCCCTGGTGGCGCAGCGGCATGGCGATCTTCGGCTACCTGCTGCTGGGCTCGTTGCTGCTGCTGGTGCTGGCATGGGCGATCCGCAGCCGTCTGAGAAGGCGCCAGCAGTGGCAGCTGACCGTGCACAAGCAGCAGCTCGCCGAGCAGGCCTCGCAGGCCAAGAGCCACTTCCTGGCCACGCTGGGTCATGAGGTGCGCACGCCGATGACCGGCGTACTGGGCATGAGCGAACTGCTGCTGGCCACATCACTGGATCCGGTACAGCGCAGCTATGCCGGATCGATCCAGCAGGCGGGCAGCCATCTGCTGCGTCTGGTCAACGATGCCCTGGACCTGGCCCGGATCGAAGCCGGGCGGCTGGAGCTGGACCTGCGTCCGTTCGATCTTGCCGCGCTGCTGGACCAGGTGCAGATGCTGATGCGGCCGATGGCGCAGCAGCGCCAGCTCGATTTTGTACGCGAGGATGCCTTGCCCGGCCCGATCAGCGTCAGTGGCGATGAAATGCGCATCCGCCAGATCCTGCTGAACCTGCTCGGCAATGCCATCAAGTTCACCGAGCGCGGCCAGGTCGGACTGGGCGTGCGGCTGCAGGAGGATGGCGGCGGGGTGTGCTTCGAGGTGTTCGATACCGGCCCCGGCATCAATGCCGAACAGCAGCAGCGTCTGTTCCATCGCTTCGAGCAGGCCGATGGTCCACGGACAGCGTCGCGCTATGGCGGCAGCGGGCTGGGCCTGGCGATCTGCCAGGAACTGGCCGTGGCGATGGGGGGGCGCATCGATGTCGACAGCCAGCCGGGCAGGGGCGCGCGGTTCCGCGTGCAGCTGCCGCTGCCGTGGACCCGCCAGGCTGCCCACAGTGGTTCGGACAGGGCGTCGCCACCGCCGCTGCCGCCGCTGCGCATCCTGCTGGTCGAAGATGACGCCACGGTAGCGGACGTCATCGCCGGCCTGCTGCGCGGTCGTGGCCACGACGTAGTGCATGTGCTGCATGGCCTGGGGGCCTTGTCGGAGATCGCGACCGAGGGGTTCGATGTCGGTCTGCTCGACCTGGATCTGCCGGCCCTGGACGGAACGGCGATCGCCCGTCAGCTGCGCGCCATGGGCTATGAGCTGCCACTGGTGGCGGTGACCGCGCGGTCCGATGCCTATGCGGAGGCGCAGGTGCTGGCCGCCGGTTTCGACGGCTTCCTGCGCAAGCCGGTCACGGGCGACATGCTGGTGGCGGCCATCGTGCAGGCTCGCAGCAAGCGCCAGGGTGAGAGCTGATTGCGCCGGCGCCGGGCGTGAACGGCGCGACTTTCGGTTTACCATGCCGACGCCCGCACGACGGGCACCATCTGGGAACGCGTGAGGAGGCGATCAGTGGCGTATCTGCGGGCGGCGATGCTGCTGATGCTTCTGCTGTGCTGCCTGGCGCCCGCTGCCGCACAGCCGGTACCGCCCACGCCCCGGCAGGTGACGGTGTTCGATGGCCTGCCGTCCAACACTGTCAACCGCATGGCGGAGGACCGCTACGGCTACCTGTGGATCGCCACCAATGACGGGCTGGCCCGATACGACGGCCGCAACTACCGGGTCTGGCGCTCCGAGGACGGCTTGCGCGACAACCGCATCTGGACCGTACTGGTCGATACCCGCAACCGCTTGTGGATCGGCACCGAGAATGCCGGCCTGGTAAGGATGTCGGCCGACCGCCGGCAGCTGCGGTTCTTCGACCGCAGCAGCCAGCCGCTGATGAGCACCAATACGATCTGGAGCCTGGCCGCCACCCCCGATGGCTCGATCTGGTTCGGTACCCACGAAGGTGGGCTGTACCGGGTGGATGGCAATGATCGCGTGCAGCGCTTCCTGCCCGAGGCGAACAATCCGCGCAGCCTGCCGGCCGCTGCGGTGCCCTATCTGGCCACGCTGCCCGACGGCAGCCTGTGGGTGGGCACCAAGCATGGCGTGGCGCGTTGGACCGGCAGCGATTTCGAGCGGGTCGGCGACGAGCAGGTGCCCGGCCAGCTGATCAACGGTTTGACCGCCGAGCCTGACGGCAGCCTGTGGATCAGTACGCTGGCCGGCGCATTCGTGCGCCGGCCGGATGGTCGCTTCGAGCGGCAACCCTGGTCGGTGCCGGCCGGCGACGAGGTGCTGGGCATGATGCTGCGCGATGAGCAGGGGGGCTACTGGCTGGACACCCGCAGCGGACTCGGCCGCGCGGTCGATGGCCAGTACCAGACGGTGCCGCTGTACAGCGCGATCGCGCGCGGCCAGGTGCGGCCGAACTGGACCGGCGCCTACGAGGATCGCGAGGGCGGCATCTGGCTGGCCAGCACCAATGCCGGTCTCTGGCATTTGTTGCCACGGTGGTGGCAGTTCTCGGTGTTCTCGCGTCTGGAGGACGATGCATCGTCACTGCGCAACGCCTACGTACTCGGCACCAGTGCGTCCAGCAACGGAGGTGTCTGGACGGTCGGCAGCCACGGCGCGCTGGATCGCTTCAATCCCCGTACCGGCCAGATCGAGCAGTTCCGGCGTGGCGTCAATGGCATCCACTGGCTGACCTCGGTTCGCGAGGACCGCCATGGCCGGGTCTGGATCGGTTCGTCCGGAGCGCTGCTGCGCTATGACCCGGCACGCGACGAGCTGCGCCGCTGGGGACGCGATGCGCCTGCCGATGCCGCGATGGAGGGCGATGTCGACGCACTGATGATCTGCGACAGCAACAGCCTGTGGTTGATGATGCCCGCCGGCCTGCAGCAGCGCGATCTGGATGGTCGGCTGCTGCTCGAACTGGACAATGGCCAGAACGGACTGCAGAACGGCCAGCTGAACCAGGATCTGGTATGTGGTCCGCAGAAGCAGCTGTGGCTGGCCAGCAGCCGAGGGCTGCTGCAGTGGCAGCCTGAGCAGCAGCGCTTCCAGCCGGTGCCCGGCGCGCCGGCAACGGCACTGTACGCGGCGTATACCGGCAGCGACGGCCAGGTGTGGCTGTCCGAGGACGGCCGGTTGTCGCGCTATCGATGGAGCCAGGGGCGTCTGGAGCGGCAGGGGGTCATTGGTGCCGAACAGGGATATCCGGCGGTTTCCGCCACCGGTCTGGTGGTCGATGCGCAGGGTGTGGCCTGGGCCACCAGCGCACGCGGCCTGGTGCGGGTCGGCGCGGACGGCCAGAGCGTGCGCCTGTATGGCGTGCACGATGGCCTGCCCAGCCAGGAGTTCCGCGCGCATACCTTGATCGCGACGTCTTCGGGACGGCTGGTGGCAGGCACGCCGGCCGGCGTGGTGGTGTTCGATCCGGAACAGGTGCGACCTTCGGTGCGCCGCGCACCGCTGGTGATCGAGCGGGTGGAGGTGCGCCGCAACGAGCAGGTGCTGGACCTGACCCACGACGCACCGTTGCTGATCGCCGACGGCGACCGCGATCTGCGCATCGTGGCGCGCCTGCTGTCCTTCGCCGATTCGGCCTCCAATTCGTATCGCTACCGCCTGGCCGGCTATGACCCGGACTGGGTCGAGGTCGGGCCCGCCGGTGAACGCCTGTTCTCGCGGCTGCCGCCGGGCAGCTATCGGCTGGAAGTGCAGGCGCGCTCGGCCGACCACGTCTGGTCGCGGGTGCAGACCCTGGAGTTCCGCGTGCAGCCGCCGTGGTGGCGCAGCCTGTCGGGCCTGCTGGTGCTGACGTCGATCGCGTTGCTGCTGACCAGTTGGTTTGCATGGCTGTACCGTCGCCGCCTGCAGCGTCGCCACGCCTACCAGCTGGCGTTGCACAAGCAGGAACTGGCCGAGCAGGCCTCGGCGGCCAAGACACGCTTCCTGGCCAATCTGGGCCATGAGATCCGCACGCCGATGACCGGTGTGATGGGCATGAGCGAGCTGCTGTTGTCCTCGCCGCTGGATCCTCAGCAGCGCGGCTACACCCAGTCCATCCGCCAGGCGGGCGAGCATCTGCTGCATCTGGTCAACGATGCGCTGGACCTGGCGCGGATCGAATCGGGGCGCCTGGAACTGCAGTCCCGGCCGTTCGCGCTCCATTGCCTGCTGCAGGACCTGGCCGCGCTGATGGGGCCGCTGGCCGCGCAGAAGGGACTGCGTTTCGTCCTGGACAATCGCTTGCCGCCCGGCCTGCAGGCCACCGGCGATGCGATCCGGGTGCGGCAGATCCTGCTCAACCTGCTGTCCAACGCGGTGAAGTTCACCAGCCGTGGCACCATCACCCTGCATGCCCGGTGCGATGAGGCGATGCGTGCACTCCAGTTCGAAGTGCGTGACACCGGGCCGGGCATCAGCCAGGAACAGCAGCTGCGCCTGTTCCGCCGGTTCGAGCAGGCTGACGGTGCACGTACCGCGGCGCAGTATGGTGGCAGTGGCCTGGGGCTGGCGATCTGCCGCGAGCTGGCGCAGGCGATGCAGGGCCGGATCCAGGTCGAAAGCCAGTTGGGGCGCGGAACCTGCTTTGGAGTGATGCTGCCCCTGCCGCTGGAAGTGGACGCCGACGCCGATGCGGACAGCGCCGCGCGGAGCGAGGATGCAGTAGCGAACATGCCCCCCCTGCGCGTGCTGCTGGTGGAGGATGACGCGACGGTGGCCGATGTCGTGCAGGGTCTTCTGAGTGCGCGCGGCCATGAGGTAGTGCATGCCGGGCATGCGTTGGCGGCGCTGCGCGAGATCAGCGGGAGTGATTTCGATGTGGCCCTGCTTGACCTGGACCTGCCGGGCCTCAGCGGCTTCGAGCTGGCCGAGCATCTGCGCAACCAGGGGTACACGCTGCCGTTGCTGGCGGTGACCGCGCGCACGGACCCGGACCTGCAGAAGCAGGTGGAAGCGGCCGGGATCGGCGGTTTCCTGCGCAAGCCGGTCACGGGCGAGCTGCTGGTGGAGGCCATCGCCAAGGTGTTGGGGCGCTGAGGCCGGGCACAGTCCGGCAGGCTACTCCGCGACGTGTTCGACCTGGCGGGGTTCGGGCTTGGTGTCCGGCAACTGCCAGAAGATCATCGTCGAAGTCAGTGTGATCGCGCCCACGCACAGGAACGTGGCGTGCAACGCCGCCGTTGCGCCGTGGCCCTCCAGGTGCGTGCCGAAGGCGGCCAGCAGGCTGCCCGCCGCCGCCGCGCCGAAGCCGGCAGCCAGCATCATCACCATCGACAGCAGACTGTTGCCCGAACTGGCGAACTCCCGATCCAGATCGCGCAGGGTCACGGTGTTCATCACGGTGAACTGCAGCGAATTGACCGCACCGAAGAAGGCCAGCTGCAGCAGGCGCCAGCCCAGGTGCTGGCCCGGCGTCATCAGGATGAAGCTGGCCATGGCCAGGCCCACCAGCACGGTGTTGGTCATCAGCACGCGCCGATAGCCGTAGCGTTCGACCAGCTTCACCGCCAGCCGCTTGGAGACCATGCCGGCCGCGGCCACCGGTACCATCATCAGTCCGGCGTTCATCGGTCCCAGGCCAAGGCCCACCTGCAGCAGCAGCGGAATCAGCATCGGCATGGCGCTGCTGCCGATGCGTGAGAACAGGTTGCCGAGGATGCCGATGCGATAGCTGGGCACACGGAACAGCGCCAGCGAGAACAACGGCGCGGTCGAGTTGGCCGCGTGCAGCCAATAGCCCACCAGTGCGGCCAGCCCCGCCACGGTCATCAGCATCACCAGCGCGTGCGGCGTACCCAGCCCGGAGATGCCGTCCAGCGCCAGCGACAGCACCACCATCGCAAAGGCCAGCATGATGTAGCCGCGCAGGTCGAAGCGTGTGCGGTGGCTGGCGTAATGGTCCGGCATGATCTTCATCGCAGCGATGAAGCCGATCACGCCGATCGGAAGGTTGATCAGGAACACCCAGTGCCAGGAGGCGATCTCGACCAGCCAGCCGCCCAGCGTCGGGCCGATCAAGGGGCCGATCAGGGCGGGGATGGCGATGAAGCTCATCGCACGCAGGAAGTCCTCGCGCGGCACCGAACGCATCACCGCCAGGCGGCCGACCGGCAGCAGCATCGCACCGCCGATGCCCTGCAGCACGCGGGCACCCACCAGCTGATGCAGGTGCTGGGCCAGCGCGCAGGCCAGCGAGCCGAGGGTGAACAGGATGATCGCCACCAGGAAGGTGCGCCGGGTACCGTAGCGGTCAGCGATCCAGCCGGAGGCGGGAATGAACGTGGCGACCGCCAGTGCATAGCTGAACACCACCGACTGCATCTGCAGCGGACTCTCGCCCAGGCTGGCCGCCATCGCCGGCAGCGCCGTGTTGACGATGGTCGAGTCCAGCATCTGCATGAAGATCGCCAGGGACACCAGCCACAGCAGGGGGCGCTGGCGGTTGTAGGTCGATGGCGATGTGGACATGGGTTGTGGCCGGTGCAACGTGGGGGCGCCATGATCGCGCACTGCGGGTCACGGCGCGATCAACACCGCGCCGCAACCGCATGCGCACTGTTCAGCGCTGGCTGTGCGCGTGCACCGCGTCGACCAGTACCTGCACGTGGGCCGGGTCCATGTCCGGTGACATGCCATGGCCCAGGTTGAACACGTGGCCCTCGCGCGACCCGCCACTGCCGGCGGCGTAGGTATCGAGCACGCGCGCGGCAGCGGTGGCGATCGCATCGGGCGAAGCGTACAGCGTGGTGGGGTCGAGGTTGCCCTGCAGGGCAACGCGACCACCGGTGCGGCGCAGCGCTTCGTCCAGGTCCAGCGTCCAGTCCAGGCCCAGTGCATCCGCACCGGTCTGCGACAGTGCTTCCAGGTGCAGGCCGGTGCCCTTGCCGAACAGGATCAGCGGCGTACGCTCGCTGGCTTCGCCACGGTCCAGGCCCTGGGCAATCCGCTGCAGGTAGCGCAGCGAGAATTCGCGGTACATCGCCGGCGACAGCACGCCGCCCCAGGTGTCGAAAACCTGCAGGGCCTGTGCGCCCGCGGCGCGTTGCGCGCCCAGGTAGGCGATGACCGCGTCGGTGGTGACCTCCAGCAGGCGGTGCAGCGCCTGCGGGTGGTTCAGCGCCATGGCCTTGATGCGCGAGAAATCCTTGCTGCCGCCGCCTTCCACCATGTAGCAGGCCAGTGTCCATGGGCTGCCGGAGAAACCGATCAGCGGCACCTGGCCATCCAGCTCGCGGCGGATCAGGCGCACCGCATCCATCACGTAGCCCAGGTCCTGCTCCATGTCCGGCACCGCCAGCCTGGCGATGGCGGCTTCGTCACGTACCGGGTGGCGGAACTTGGGGCCTTCGCCTTCGACGAAGTACAGCTCCAGCCCCATCGCGTCGGGGATGGTGAGGATGTCCGAGAACAGGATGGCGGCATCCAGCGGGAAACGCCGCAGCGGCTGCAGGGTGACTTCGCAGGCGATCTCCGGGTTCTTGGCCATCGCCAGGAAGCTGCCGGCCTTGGCCCGGGTCGCGCGGTACTCCGGCAGGTAGCGGCCGGCCTGGCGCATCAGCCAGACGGGCGTGCAATCCACCGGTTCGCGGCGCAGAGCGCGTAGCAGGCGATCGTTGCGGAGAGGGCTGGTCACGTTGAACGTTCCTTGGATCGAAGGTGGGCAGCGGCATCAGTCGCCGTGCGAAAGGATCTGGAAGCCACGATGCAGTTCGGCATCGCGCGCCTTCTCGAAGGCGTGGCGGGCTTCGTCGGCCTGCAGGAACAGCTCGCGGCGCAGCTGCGAGCGGCCACCGACGCGGCCGCTTTCGCGCAGCAGCTCCCAGCCGCCGAAAAGATCCGGCTGCAGGCTCAGGCGCAGGAACCGCGGTGCCTGCGCACCGGCCTCGGGATGTTGCAGGTAGACATGCATGGCCCGATTGTAGCGGGGCCAGGGTGACCCCGGCCGCAACGCGGTAGCGCCGGGCCATGCCCGGCGGACGCTCAGGAAACCCGGGTAGCGCCGGGCCATGCCCGGCCAACGCGGAAGCGATCAACCCTGGCCCAGCACCTTCAATACCGCTGCTTCATCCACGTCCGGCACGACCTCGGCCCGACCCATGCCGCGCCAGAGCACCAGGCGCAGTCGACCGGCCACGTTCTTCTTGTCCAGCCGCATGCGGCCGAGCAGGGCCTGCGGATCCAGGCCGGCCGGGATCGCGACCGGCAGCCCGAGCCTTTCCAGCAGCGCCTGCAGGCGCGCGCGGTCGGCATCGTCGGCCAGGCCGAGATCGGTGGACAGCCTGGCCGCCAGCACCATGCCCACTGCCACCGCCTCGCCATGGTTCAGCGCATCGCGGCCCGGCGCCGAATAGCCCTGTTCGGTTTCGATGGCATGGCCGAAGGTGTGGCCGAGGTTCAGCAGGGCACGCTCCCCCTTCTCGAACGGATCGCGCTCGACGATGGCGGCCTTGTGCCTGCAGCTGCGGGCGATGGCTTCGGCCAGCACCGCGTCCTCGCCAGCGGACAGCGCGTCGGCGTGGTGCTGCAGCCAGTCGAAGAAGTCCGCATCGCCCAGTGCGCCGTACTTCACCACCTCGGCCAGCCCCGCGCGCAGCTCGCGCGGCGGCAGGGTGGCCAGCACCGCGGTATCGGCCACCACCGCGCGCGGCGGATGGAAGGCGCCGACCAGATTCTTGCCGGCAGGAATGTCTACGGCAGTCTTGCCGCCCACCGACGAATCGACCATCGCCAGCAGCGTGGTCGGCAGCTGCACGCAGTCGATGCCCCGCATCCAGCAGGCTGCGGCGAAGCCGGCCAGGTCGCCGACGACACCCCCACCGAGCGCGAACACACAGGCATCGCGGGTGGCGCCCAGGGCTGCCAGCGCTTCAATGGCGCGGCCGAATTCAGCCAGGGTCTTGGAGGCTTCGCCGGCGGCCAGCACGTGTTCGCCGACGACCAGGTCCGGACGCGCGGCCAGCAGGGTCTGCTTCAGCCGCGCCAGGTACAGCGGGGCGACGTCGCTGTCGCTGAGCAGCAGGACGTGGCGCCCCCGCACGTGGCGGGCGAGGGCAGGGCCATTGCTCTGGACGCCGGCGCCGATGGAGATGGTGTAAGGGCGGTCACCGCCAACGGCGACCTGCAGCGGAGTGGGGGAAGTCATGCGATCAGGTCCTGGCGCTGCCATTGCGCGGCGAGCTTGACGACCAGCTGGGCGGTGGCGTCGGCAGCGGTGTACGGGTCGGTATCAAGGGTGAGGTCGGCCAGTTCGCGGTACAGCGGATCGCGATGGGCGGCCAGGTCATGCAGCACCTGCTCGCGGTCGGGGCGCTGCAGCAACGGCCGGGCCTTGTCGCGGGCCAGCCGTTCCAGTTGCGCGGTCACGCTGACGCGCAGGTAGACCACGAAGCCACGGCGGGCGATCAATGCCCGGTTGTCCGGGTCCAGTACCGCTCCGCCGCCGGTCGAGACCAGTTGGCCGTGGCCCTGCAGGAGGCGGGCCAGCGCGTCGCGCTCGAGGCTGCGGAAGCCGGTTTCGCCGGAGTGCTCGAAGATCGTGGGAATGCTGGCTCCGGCGGCGTCGACGATGGACTGGTCGACATCGACGAAGTCCAGCGTGAAGCGCTCGGCGAGGCGGCGGCCGATGCAGGTTTTGCCGGCGCCCATCGGGCCGATCAGGATCAGGTTCGGAGCAGGATTCATGCGCCCTGATGCTAACACCTCCGTGCCCCGGCCTTTACGTCCTTCACGTCAGGGTGGGACTTCCTGCGGGGATTCCCGCGTTCAACGGAGTACAGGCCATGTCGGTTGCCAAGGTCATCGAAATTACCGCCTCTTCGCCCACGAGCGTGGAGGATGCCGTGCGCAGCGGCCTGAAGAAGGTCTCCGGAACCGTGAAGGGCATCCAGGGGGCCTGGATCAACGAGACCAAGGTGGTCACCAACGGCAGCGGTGAGATCACCGAGTGGCGGGTCAATCTGCGGGTGACCTTCCTGGTGGAATGAGGGGCCTCAGCGCAGTGCCTGTACCTGGCGCTGCGCATCCAGCACCACCACCCGGTCGGCGAGGGCCGGCAGTGCATGCAGTGCCTGCCGGCTGACCCGCTCGAAGTACTGCACGAAGCGCTCCAGCTGCGGCCGGCTCATGCCATGCCGGCCGGGCTGGGCCGCCTGCAGGCTCTGCTCCTGCTGCCAGCGCCAGCGCGGTACTACCGAGAAGTCCGGCGGCTGCAGGAACCACAGGCGGTCACAGCGTTGCCACAATGCCGGGTAGTCGCGGCCCAGGGCCTGGTTGCACCAGTGGCGCCAGCGGCCATCGCTGTCGGCATCACGTTCAAGGGCGTTCAACGGCTGAGCCAGTTCGGATTCCTCCTGCGCCGGTGTGCCCAGGAACCAGCCTTCGAACACCAGCAGGTCCAGCGGCTTTTCCAGCCGTGGCCACTGCGCCTGTGGCAGGCGCTCGTCGGCCAGCTTGTCGAAGCGCGGCAGCGCCAGTGGTTCGCGCGCGGCGGCGGCATCGAGCAGCGCGTGGACCAGCGGCAGGTCGTGGGTGCCCGGCGGCCCCCGGGTGATCAACAGCGGATGGACCTGGCGTGCCAGCCGCTGCCGTTGCGCGCGGGTCAGGTAGACATCATCGATGGACAGCGTCGCGGCGTTCAGGCCCCGGTTCCGGGCGCGCGCCACCACCTGCTCGGCCAGCGTCGATTTGCCGCTCCCCTGCAGCCCGCTGATCGCCAATACTGGAACCGCCGCGCCACTGCCCAGCGCATCATCCAGTGCCTGCTCGGCCAATGTTTCGGGAAATCCTTTCACCTGGGGCATATACGCAGCAGCGACCATGCCGCCACAATAGATCAATCCGTGTGAGAAGAACGCAATCATGAGCGACCTGTACGCCGAAGCCCTGTCCACGTTTGCGGCCGTGTTCGACGAGGCCAAACAGAGCCGCGAGGTCGAGCCGAACGCGATGACCGTGGCCAGTGCCGACCTGCACGGTCGTCCATCGGCGCGCACCGTGCTGCTGAAGGCCTTCGATGAGCGTGGCTTCGTGTTCTATACCCACCTGGACAGCCACAAGGGCCAGGAGCTGCGGGCCAATCCGCAGGCGGCCCTGCTGTTCCTGTGGCGCAGCCTGCGCGAGGCCGGCATCCAGGTGCGCATCGAAGGCCGTGTCGAACAGGTGGCCGATGCGGAAGCAGACGCCTATTTCGCCAGCCGTCCGCGCATGAGCCAGATCGGCGCGTGGGCCTCGCAGCAGTCGAAGACGCTTGCAACGCGCGAAGAGTTCGATGCGCGCGTGGCCGAGGTCGAGGCACGTTTCGAGGGCAAGGACGTGCCGCGTCCGGACGGCTGGAGTGGCCTGCGCGTGGTGCCCGACCGCATCGAGTTCTGGTACGGCGCGCAGTTCCGCCTGCACGAGCGGTGGTGCTATGAAGCCGGCGCCGAGGGGCGCTGGAGCAAGCGCCTGTTGTATCCGTGAGCGGCTGCGCTGCCACGATCCGCCAGGCCACACCGGCCGATGCCGCTGCATGGTCGCAGCTGCGCGTGGGCCTGTGGCCCGACGCCGATGATCCACTGGAGGAGCTGGCGCAGTCGCTGGCCGATCCGGAAGGTGCGGTGTTCCTGGCGTGCGCGGCTGATGGTGAGGCGGTCGGTTTCGCTGAGGTACGCCTGCGCCACGACTATGTGAACGGCACCGGTTCCTCGCCGGTCGGGTTCCTGGAAGGCTGGTATGTAACGCCGCAGTGGCAGGGCCGCGCTGTCGGCCGTGCCCTGCTGGCGGAAGTGCAGGCGTGGACGCGGGACGCGGGCTGCAGCGAGCTGGCCTCGGACAGCGGCCTGGAGGACTTAGAGGCGCATGCGGCACACCGCGCCTGTGGCTTTGTAGAGACCGAGCGGGTGGTCTATTTCCGCATGCCGCTGGACGCGGTCACGCGGGGGTAGTGCCAACCTTGGCTGGCGGCGCGCCGCGCGGTCCGCGCGGCGCCTGCCTACAGTCCTTCCGCGCGCAGCCAGCGCCACAAGGTGGTGCGTGACACGCCGAGCACCTGGGCCATGCCTTCGCGGTCATTGCGGTGCTCCTGCAGCAGCGCCTGCAGCTGGGCCCGTGCCGGGCGCCTGCCATTGCTTTCCAGCCGCAGGGACGGGGTGCTTTCGCGCGCCAGTTCCGGCGCCAGCTGCAGCAGGCGCCCAGCGTCGATCATCCCGTCTGCCGGCTGCCAGTGGATGCGCAGGCGGTCGACCAGATTGCGCAGTTCTCTCACATTGCCCGGCCAGTCGGCGGCACCCAGCACTGCCATCGCGTCCTGGTCCAGGGGGGCGTCGATACCGCGCAGCTGGCGGAAGAAGTGCCGGGTCAGCAGCGGGATGTCAGCGCGCCGGGCACGCAGCGGGGGCAGTGCGATGCGCAGTGCCGCCAGCCGGTAGTAGAGGTCGCGCCTGAAGCTGCCGGCAGCTGCGCGATGCTCCAGCGACTGCAGCGTCGCGGCCACCACCCGCAGGTCCACGGGTGTTGGTTCGGTGGCGCCGACGCGCAGCACTTCACGTTCTTCCAGTACGCGCAGCAGGCGGGTCTGCAGCGGCAAGGGCAGCTCGCCGATCTCGTCAAGGAACAGTGTGCCGCCATCGGCCGCTTCGACCAGGCCGACCCGGCCGCCACGACGTGCGCCCGTGAAGGCGCCATCGCTGTAGCCGAACAGTTCGGCTTCCAGCAGCGATTCGCTGATCGCGCCGCAGTTCAGCGCGACGAAACGACCGCGCCGGCCGCTGGCGGCGTGCAGTTGCCGTGCCACCAGTTCCTTGCCGGTACCGGTCTCGCCGGTGACCAGCACGGTGCTGTCGTGCGGTGCATAGAGCGCGATCTGTGCGCGCACCTGCGCCATCGCCTCGCTGTCGCCGAGCAGCGCGTATGCATCGCCGCGCGGGGCGGCACTGCGCCGCGTGGTGGGGCGTGGACCCACCGAGCGTGCCAGGGTCTGGGTCAGTTCCAGCGCATGCTCGAAGGCCTGCCGTACCGAGTCGGCCGAATACAGCAGCACGCCCGGCAGCCCGGCCTGCTCGGCATGGTCGATGGCCATCCCGGTGCCGACGATCACTTCGATGCCGTTGGCACGCAGATCGGCGATGCAGTCGCGCGCATCTTCGCGGGTGACGAAGCGGCGGTGCTCGATATCCAGGCCGAAGCTCTGCTGGAAGCCGCTGAACACCGGCACGTCGCTGGCATGGGTGACCAGGCCAATGCGTGCGGCGATGCGGCGCGCGCGCGCCAGAGCCTCCATCAGGTCGAAGCCGTTGGCCTGGATCGGCACCAGCGGCAGGTCGAGCCGACTGCGCAGCCAGGCCGCGTTCGAGCCACCGGCAATCACCACGTCGCAGTGCTCGCGGCGCAGGCGTTGGCCGATCACCTCCACTGCCTCTTCGAAGCCGAGGTTGATCTGCTCGATGCGCGCGCGGCGGTCGAACTCGGGAATGACGTCACCCAGCAGGCCGGTCAGCCGCGAAACGCTGACCGTCCAGATCACCGGGCGACCGGGGTCGGCATCGGCATGGCGCAGGGGCGAGCGGGGCAGGTACATGGGGCGGACACCGGCACGGGAGTGTTTCATGATACATCTGTTTCAATGTTTCATATGTTTCATGGCTGTCAGCCGGTCATGCCTTTGAAATCAATCGCTTGCAGCTTGGCATGGTGCTTGCGCCTGCCCACCTGTTCCTCAACATGGATTGCCGCATGACCGCTTCCGCCCCTTCTTCCGCCGGTGCCCGCTTCCGCGAGGCTCTGGCCGCCGAATCGCCGCTGCAGGTGATCGGTGCGATCAACGCCAACCACGCCCTGCTGGCCAAGCGCGCCGGCTTCCGCGCCATCTACCTGTCCGGCGGTGGTGTTGCCGCAGGCTCGCTGGGCCTGCCGGACCTGGGCATCAACACCCTGGAAGACGTGCTGGTGGACGTGCGCCGCATCACCGACGTCTGCGACCTGCCGCTGATGGTGGACATCGATACCGGCTTCGGACCCAGCGCGTTCAACATCGCGCGCACCGTGAAGTCGCTGATCAAGGCCGGCGCGGCCGCCTGCCACATCGAGGACCAGGTGGGCGCCAAGCGCTGTGGTCACCGTCCCGGCAAGGAGATCGTTTCGCAGGGTGAGATGGTCGACCGCGTGAAGGCCGCCGCTGATGCAAAGACCGATCCGGATTTCTTCCTGATCGCACGCACCGATGCCATCCAGGTGGATGGCGTGGACAAGGCCATCGAGCGCGCCATCGCCTGTGTCGAAGCGGGCGCTGATGGCATCTTCGCCGAGGCTGCCTACGATCTGGATACCTACCGCCGCTTCGTCGATGCAGTGAAGGTGCCGGTGCTGGCCAACATCACCGAATTCGGTGCGACGCCGCTGTTCAGCCGCGACGAGCTGGCCTCGGCCGGGGTCGCCATCCAGCTGTTCCCGCTGTCGGCGTTCCGCGCGGCGAACAAGGCGGCGGAGAACGTCTACCAGGCGGTGCGCCGCGACGGTCACCAGCGCAGCGTGGTCGACGCCATGCAGACCCGCGAAGAACTGTACGACCGCATCGGCTACCACGCGTTCGAGCAGCAGCTCGACGCACTGTTCGCCGCCAAGAAATAAGCAGTACCCTGCACCATCAAGTTTTCGGAGGGAAACATGAACGATACGACCGCAACCCCGACCTTCAAGCCGAAGAAATCCGTCGCCCTGTCCGGCACTGCCGCCGGCAACACCGCGCTGTGCAGCGTCGGTCGCAGCGGCAATGACCTGCACTACCGTGGCTACGACATCCTGGATCTGGCCAACACCAGCGAATTCGAGGAAATCGCGTACCTGCTGGTGCACGGCAAGCTGCCGACCCGCGCCGAGCTGGTTTCGTACAAGGCCAAGCTGAAGTCGCTGCGTGGCATCCCGGCCGCGGTGAAAGCCGCGCTGGAAGAACTGCCGCCGTCGGCACACCCGATGGATGTGATGCGCACCGGCGTGTCGGTGCTCGGCTGCGTGGCGCCGGAAAAGGATGACCACAACCATCCGGGTGCACGCGACATCGCCGACAAGCTGATGGCCTGCCTCGGCTCGATGCTGCTGTACTGGTACCACTGGAGCCACAACGGCCGCGCCATCGACGTGGAAACCGATGACGATTCCATCGGTGGCCACTTCCTGCACCTGCTGCACGGCGAGAAGCCACAGGATTCGTGGGTGAAGGCGATGCACACCTCGCTGATCCTGTACGCAGAGCACGAGTTCAATGCGTCCACCTTCACCTGCCGTGTCATCGCCGGTACCGGCAGCGACATGTACAGTGCGATCTGCGGTGGCATCGGCGCGCTGCGCGGCCCCAAGCATGGCGGCGCCAACGAAGTGGCCTTCGAGGTGCAGAAGCGCTACGACAGCCCGGATGAGGCCGAAGAGGACATCAAGGCCCGCGTCGAGCGCAAGGAAGTGGTGATCGGCTTCGGCCACCCGGTGTACACCGTGTCCGACCCGCGCAACAAGGTGATCAAGGACGTCGCCCGTGAGCTGTCCGAAGAGCAGTCGAGCATGAAGATGTACGACATCGCCGAGCGCCTGGAGACGGTGATGTGGGACATCAAGAAAATGTTCCCGAACCTGGACTGGTTCAGCGCCGTCAGCTACCACATGATGGGCGTGCCGACCGCGATGTTCACCCCGCTGTTCGTCATCGCCCGCACCGCCGGCTGGAGCGCGCACATCGTCGAGCAGCGCATCGACGGCAAGATCATCCGTCCGAGCGCGAACTACATCGGCCCGGAAGATCGCGAGTTCGTGGCCATCGACAAGCGCGCCTGACCGCCGCGTGATCCATCCATCCGGTCGGCCAGGTGCCGGCCGGATGCCTTCATTGCCGCTCGCCGGCATCCGGCCCGCCCCAAGCATTCCGCCAGCCCATGAATACCGATTACCGCAAGACCCTCCCCGGCACCCCGCTGGACTACTTCGATGCGCGCGCTGCGGTCGATGCGATCCAGCCCGGCGCCTACGCCACGCTGCCGTATGTCTCGCGCGTGCTGGCCGAGAACCTGGTACGGCGTTGCGATCCGGCGATGCTCACCGCCTCGCTGACGCAGCTGATCGAACGTCGCCGCGACCTGGATTTTCCCTGGTTCCCGGCGCGCGTGGTGTGCCATGACATTCTCGGCCAGACCGCGCTGGTGGATCTCGCCGGCCTGCGCGATGCGATCGCCGACAAGGGCGGCGATCCGGCCAAGGTCAACCCGGTGGTGCCGGTACAGCTGATCGTTGATCACTCGCTGGCGGTGGAGTGCGGTGGTTTCGATCCGCAGGCATTCGAGAAGAACCGCGCCATCGAGGATCGCCGCAACGAGGATCGCTTCCATTTCATCGACTGGACCAAGCGGGCGTTCCAGAACGTGGATGTGATTCCGCCGGGCAACGGCATCATGCACCAGATCAACCTGGAGAAGATGTCGCCGGTGATCTACGTGCAGGACGGCGTGGCCTTCCCGGATACCTGCGTGGGCACCGACAGCCATACGCCGCACGTCGATGCGCTGGGCGTGATCGCCATCGGTGTCGGCGGCCTGGAGGCCGAGAACGTGATGCTCGGCCGCGCGTCGTGGATGCGCCTGCCCGACATCATCGGCGTGGAACTGACCGGTCGGCCACAGCCAGGGATCACCGCCACCGACGTGGTGCTGGCCCTGACCGAGTTCCTGCGCAAGGAACGCGTGGTGGGCGCCTGGCTTGAATTCTTCGGCGAGGGTGCGGCCGCGCTGACCATCGGTGACCGTGCCACCATCTCCAACATGTGCCCGGAATACGGCGCGACCGCGGCGATGTTCTACATCGACGGGCAGACCATCGATTACCTGCGCCTGACCGGCCGCGAGGAATCGCAGGTGGCGCTGGTGGAGAACTACGCACGCAGCACCGGTCTGTGGGCCGATGCGCTGGCCACGGCGCAGTACGAGCGCGTGCTGCGCTTCGACCTGTCCAGCGTGGTCCGCAACATGGCGGGCCCGAGCAATCCGCATCGCCGCCTGCCGGTGGCCGAGCTGGCCGAGCGCGGCATCGCCGACGCAGCCAAGCTCGATGCCGGCAAGGCCGAGCAGCTGCGGGGCCTGATGCCTGATGGCGCGGTGATCATCGCCGCCATTACCAGCTGCACCAACACCTCCAACCCGCGCAACGTGATCGCCGCCGGCCTGCTGGCGCGCAAGGCCAACGAGCGCGGCCTGCTGCGCAAGCCGTGGGTCAAGTCGTCGCTGGCCCCGGGTTCAAAGGCGGTGCAGCTGTATCTGGAAGAGGCCGGCCTGCTGCCGGAGCTGGAAAAGCTCGGCTTCGGCATCGTCGCGTTCGCCTGCACCACGTGCAACGGCATGAGCGGTGCGCTGGATCCGGCGATCCAGCAGGAAATCATCGACCGCGACCTGTATGCCACGGCCGTGCTGTCGGGTAACCGCAACTTCGATGGCCGCATCCATCCTTACGCAAAGCAGGCCTTCCTGGCATCGCCGCCGCTGGTGATCGCCTATGCCATTGCCGGCACCATGCGCTTCGACATCGAGAAGGACGTGCTTGGCGTGGACGCCGACGGCAACGAGGTGCGCCTGAAGGACATCTGGCCGAGCGATGCCGAGATCGATGCAGTGGTGAAGGCGGCGGTGAAGCCCGAGCAGTTCCGCAGCGTCTACAACCCGATGTTCAACGTGCGCGTGGAGCAGGGTGCGGCGGTCAGTCCGCTGTACGACTGGCGCCCGCAGAGCACCTACATCCGCCGCCCGCCGTACTGGGAGGGGGCGCTGGCCGGTGAACGCACGCTGGCGGGCATGCGCGCGCTGGCGGTGCTGCCGGACAACATCACCACCGACCACCTGTCGCCGTCCAACGCGATCCTGGCCTCCAGTGCCGCCGGCGAATACCTGGCGAAGATGGGCCTGCCGGAAGAGGACTTCAATTCCTACGCAACCCACCGCGGCGACCATCTGACCGCGCAGCGCGCCACCTTCGCCAACCCGAAACTGTTCAACGAGATGGTGCGCAACGACGACGGCAGCGTGAAGCAGGGCTCGCTGGCGCGGGTGGAGCCGGAGGGCAAGGTGATGCGCATGTGGGAGGCGATCGAGACCTACATGGAGCGCAAGCAGCCGCTGATCATCATCGCCGGTGCCGACTACGGCCAGGGCAGCTCGCGTGACTGGGCGGCGAAGGGCGTGCGGCTGGCCGGCGTGGAAGCGATCGCGGCGGAAGGCTTCGAGCGCATCCACCGCACCAACCTGATCGGCATGGGCGTGCTGCCGCTGGAGTTCAAGCCGGGCACCACCCGGCTGACCCTGGGCATCGACGGTACCGAGACCTTCGACGTGGTGGGCGAGCGCACGCCGCGCGCCGACCTGACCCTGGTCATCCACCGCCGCGATGGGCAGGACATCATCGTGCCGGTCACCTGTCGCCTGGACAGCGACGAGGAAGTGGCGATCTACGAAGCGGGCGGTGTACTGCAGCGCTTCGCCCAGGATTTCCTCGAAGGTGCCCGGGTGGCATGAGACAACCGACGGCCCGGCAACGGGCCGTCTTTCATTGCAAGGAACCGTTCCATGAGCTTTCTTCCGCAACTCCGCATTGCCGCCACCTACATGCGCGGTGGCACCAGCAAGGGTGTGTTCTTCCGCCTGCAGGACCTGCCCGCAGCCGCACAGGTGCCGGGCCCGGCACGTGATGCGCTGCTGATGCGCGTGATCGGGTCGCCCGATCCCTATGGCAAGCACACCGATGGCATGGGCGGGGCCACGTCCAGCACCAGCAAGTGCGTGATCATCTCCAGTGCGTCCGTGCCCGATCACGATGTGGACTATCTGTACGGCCAGGTTTCGATCGACACCGCGTTCGTCGACTGGAGCGGCAACTGTGGCAACCTCAGCACTGCGGTGGGTCCGTTCGCCATCGCCAACGGCCTGATCGATCCGGCCCGGGTGCCGCGCGACGGCCTGTGCACCGTGCGCATCTGGCAAGCCAACATCGGCAAGACCATCATCGCCCACGTGCCGATGCGCAATGGCGAGGTGCAGGAGATCGGTGATTTCGAGCTGGATGGCGTGACCTTCCCGGCCGCCGAGATCCAGCTTGAGTTCATAGATCCCTCCGATGATGGCGACGGGGGCGCGATGTTCCCGACCGGCAACCTGGTCGATACCCTGGATGTGCCGGGCGTGGGCAGTTTCGAGGTGACGATGATCACCGCCGGCATCCCGACCATCTTCCTCAATGCGGCCGATCTGGGCTACAGCGGTACCGAGCTGCAGCCGGCGATCAACGACGACAAGGCTGCCCTGCAGAAGTTCGAGAGCATCCGTGCACACGGTGCGCTGCGCATGGGCCTGATCTCGACGCTGGAAGAGGCGGCGACCCGCCAGCACACGCCGAAAGTGGCGTTCGTGGCACCGGCACAGGACTATGTATCGTCCAGCGGCAAGGCAATCCCGGCATCGGCCATCGATATGCATGCGCGTGCGCTGTCGATGGGCAAGCTGCATCACGCGATGATGGGCACTGCCGCCGTGGCGATCGGTACCGCTGCTGCGATTCCGGGCACGCTGGTCAACCGTGCCGCCGGCGGTGGCCAGCGCGAGGCGGTGACCTTCGGGCATCCGTCCGGCACGCTGCGCGTGGGCGCCCAGGCCGGTCTCGTTGACGGCCAGTGGACAGTGACCAAGGCCATCATGAGCCGCAGCGCCCGTGTATTGATGGAAGGCAGCGTGCGGGTACCAGCCGACACCTTGTAACGCGGGACCATGGCGGTAGCGCCGGGCCATGCCCGGCGAGCGCGGCAGGGCCCGCCCATGAACCGCCGGGCGTGGTCCGGCGTCAGCGGAGAACAGACGATGTCCGACAGCCACACCCCGTCCAACGAACGTGCCACGTGGGATGCGCTGCTGGAGGACATCGTCGATTACGTGCGCGACGTGCGCATCGACTCGCCACTGGCATTCCAGACCGCGCATTACTGCCTGCTGGATACCCTCGGTTGCGGCCTGGAAGCGCTGTCCTTCCCGGCCTGCAGCAAGCTGCTCGGGCCCCTGGTGCCGGGCATCAGCGTGACCAACGGCGCGCGCGTGCCGGGAACGCACTACGTGCTGGATCCGGTGCAGGCGGCGTTCAATATCGGCGCGATGGTGCGCTGGCTCGACTTCAACGACACCTGGCTGGCCGCCGAGTGGGGTCATCCGTCGGATAATCTCGGCGGCATCCTGGCCGTCTGCGATTGGCTGGGGCGCAATGCCGCGGCCCTGCGTCGTCCACCGCCGACCGTGCACGATGTGCTGGTGGCGATGATCAAGGCGCACGAGATCCAGGGCGTGCTGGCTCTGGAGAATTCCTTCAACCGGGTCGGGCTGGACCACGTGGTGCTGGTGAAGGTCGCCACCACCGCCGTGGTCACACGCCTGCTTGGGCTGGATCGCGAGCGCATGCTCAATGCGCTGTCGCTGGCCTGGGTCGATGGCCAGGCGCTGCGGACCTACCGGCATGCGCCCAACACCGGTTCGCGCAAGAGCTGGGCCGCCGGGGATGCCACCAGTCGCGGCGTGCGCCTGGCGCTGATGGCGGCCAGCGGCGAGATGGGGTATCCCAGCGTGTTGAGCGCTCCCACCTGGGGCTTCGAAGCGGTCTCCATGCATGGTCAGGCGGTGACGCTGGGGCGGCCGCTGGGCAGCTACGTGATGGAGAACGTGCTGTTCAAGATCAGTTTTCCCGCCGAGTTCCACGGCCAGACCGCAGTGGAGGCCGCGGTCGCGCTGCACGCGCAGCTGCGGGCAGGCGGGCGCAGCGTCGATGACATCGCGCATATCGCCATCCGCACGCAGGAGGCCTGCATCCGCATCATCGACAAGCGCGGCCCGCTGCACAATCCGGCCGACCGCGACCACTGCGTGCAGTACATGGTCGCCATCGCGCTGCTGCATGGGCGGCTGGTGGCTGAGGACTACGAGGACGATGTTGCTGCTGACCCCCGCATCGATGCGCTGCGCGCGCGGATGACCTGCCACGAAGACCCGCAGCTCAGCGCGGATTACCTGGACCCGGACAAGCGCAGCATCGCCAACGGCCTGACCGTCCGCTTCAACGACGGCAGCGAACTGCCGGAGGTCCTGGTCGAGTACCCGCTCGGCCACGCCCGGCGACGCGACGAGGGCATGCCCCTGTTGATGGACAAGTTCCGGCGGCATCTGGCCCATCGGTTCCCCACCACCCAGCAGCAGCGCATCCTGGCGGCCTCGCTGGAACCGGTGGCGCTGGCGGCCATGCCGGTGACCGACTACGTGGATCTGTACCGGCCGGGGTAGGGCGCGCCCTGGTAGGTACCAACCTTGGTTGGCACGGGCCCAACGCCAACCAAGGTTGGCCGCTACCGGGACCGCCGGGCATGGCCCGGCGTTACCGTTCCGATGTGTTCCTGCCGGATCCGCGCCAACACCTTGACGCGGCGCGCCTATAATGGCCGCCTCGATCAAGGAGTGACGACATGAGCGGTCCGGCACGGCGCAAGCGGTGGGGATGGGCGGCGGCGGTACTGGCAGGAGGCCTGTTGCTGGGTCTGGCCGGTTGCCGCAACGACAGCGGGCAGCTGCCCAAGGCCAGTGGCGAGGCCATTGCCACCCAGGCCGAGCAGGTGAAGGATTTCACCCTGCTGCGCGCCTACCCGGACCAGAAGAATGACGGCCTGTCGCTGGCGCTGGAGTTCTCGCGCCCGCTGGTCGGCACGCAGGATTTCGACACGCTGGTGCGCTTCGAAGAGAAGGTCGGCACCGACGACAGCAGCTGGACCCTGTCCGATGACGGACTGACCCTGCGCTATCCGTTCGTCGAAGCCGGCAAGGAGTTCAGCCTGGTGGTATCGCCGGACCTGCTGGCCGCCGATGGCAGCCGGCTGGGCAAGGAGCTGAAGCAGAAGGTGTTCAGTGGCGAATTGAAGCCGGTGGCCGGCTTCGCCTCGCAGGGCAGCGTGCTGCCGGCCAAGGACAGTCGCGGCCTGCCGGTTGTCTCCGTGAATGTTCCCGAGGTCGACGTCGAATTCCTGCGCGTGCGCGAGAAGGATCTGCCGACCTTCTTCAGCCAGTACCAGCGCGGCGGCCGTCGTGGCAGCTGGGAACTGAGCAGCGACTACGAGCGCAGCCCGATCAATGCGTTGGCCGAGCCGGTCTACGTCAACCGCTTCATCCTCGGCGGCAAGCAGAACGAGCGGGTGCTGACCTACCTGCCAACCCAGGACATCAAGGAGCTGCAGGAGCCGGGCCTGTACTTCGCACTGCTCAAGCGCACGGGCGATTACGAGGGCGAGTTCGACACCGCGTTCTTCTCGGTCAGCGACATCGGCCTGCACACGCGCGCCTACAAGGACAAGCTGTTCGTCCACACCGCCGGACTGAAGGACGGAGCACCGCTGAAGAACGTCGAGCTGCGCGTGCTCGACGGCAAAGGCGAGGTGGTGCTCAAGGGCAGTACCGATGGCAACGGCAATGCGCTGCTGAACTACACGCTCGACGCCACCCACGTGCTGGTGGCCAGCAGTGGTCGCGATACCAGCTTCCTGCCCTTCAACCAGCCGGCCCTGGACCTGAGCGAGTTCGCCGTTGCCGGCCGTGACAATGCCTGGTTCGATGTCTACGCATGGTCCGGCCGCGACCTCTATCGGCCGGGCGAGACCGTGCGCCTGTCCGCGCTGCTGCGCGACAATGATGGCAAGCCGGTCAAGTCGCAGCCGGTGTTCCTGCGCCTGAAGCAGCCCGACGGCAAGACCTTCCGCGAGACCCGCCTGCAGCCGGGCGAGCAGGGCTACATCGCCTTCGAGCAGGTCATCCCGGCCGAGGCGCCGACGGGACGCTGGCAGGTGGAGTTCCGTACTGATCCGGCCAGCAAGGAAGCGATCCAGGGCATGACCCTGCGCATCGAAGAGTTCCTGCCCGAACGGATGAAGCTGGACCTGGACAGCCCGCAGAAGACGCTCAAGCCGGGCGAAGATCTTCGTCTGCAGGCCGATGGCGCGTATCTGTACGGCGCGCCGGCTGACGGCAACCGCTTCACCGCGCGCCTGGCTGTGGCAGCCGAACAGCAGCCGGTCGAGGGATTGCCGGGCTACTTCTTCGGCGACCCGACCCTGCAGCTGCCGCGCGAGGCCAAGGACGTGATCGACACGACGCTGCCGGCCAACGGCCAGCTGCGCGAGGACGTGACGCTGCCGGAAGAAGCGGCCAAGGCCAAGGCGCCGATCGCGGTGGTGCTGTCCGGCAGCCTGTACGAGACCGGTGGGCGGACCGTGACCCGCACCCTGAAGCGGGTGATGTGGCCAGCCAATGCACTGGTCGGCGTGCGTCCGCTGTTCAACCCCGACGATGGTGCCGACTCCAACAGCAACGCACGCTTCGAACTGGTGCGCGTGGACGCGGCCGGCCGGCCGCAGCCGGCCAAGGGCCTGAAGATCACCCTGGTGCGCGAGCTGCGTGACTATCACTGGACCTTCAACGACAACCGTTGGGACTACGATTTCACCCGTCGGTTCGAGAACAAGGAAACCCGCACGGTCGATGCCGGCAGCAGCGCGGTGGCGTTCGATGTCCCGGTCGAGTGGGGCGAGTACCGGGTGGACGTGTTCGATCCGGGCACCGGCCTGACCAGCCGCTATCCGTTCCGTGCCGGCTGGAGCTGGGGCGATGACAATCGCGGTCTCGATGCGCGCCCGGACAAGGTCAAGCTGGGCCTGGACAAGACCGGCTACAAGGCGGGCGACACCCTGCAGGTGACGGTGACGCCGCCGCATGCCGGCAAGGGCATCCTGATGGTCGAGACCGATCGCATGCTATACGTGCAGGACATCGACGCCAAACCCGGTGCCACCTTCAACATCCCGGTCACCGCTGACTGGGAGCGCCACGATGTCTACATCACCGCGCTGGTGTTCCGGGGTGGCAGTGCGCCGAGCAAGATCACCCCGGCGCGCGCTGTCGGCGTGGTGCACGTACCGATGGACCGCAGGGGCCGCACCGTGGCCGTCGGCCTGGTGGCGCCGAAGCAGCTGCGCCCGGAACAGGATCTGCCGGTGACGGTCAGCGCACCGCAGCTGGCCGGCAAGGCCGCGCACGTCACCGTGTCGGCGGTGGATGTGGGCATCCTCAACATCACCCGTTTCCCCGTGCCCGATGCCGGCGCGCACTTCTTCGCCCAGCGCCGCCTCGGCATCGATGCCTATGACATCTACAGCCGGGTGATCGAGAGCTTCGACGGCGGCGCCGGCAAGCTGAAGTTCGGCGGTGACATGGCGCTGCAGTCCCTGCCTCAGGCCAAGCGGCCGACCGCGCGCGTGCAGACCGTGGATCTGTTCTCCGGCCCGGTACAGCTTGATGCCAAGGGCAATGCCCGCATCCGCCTCAAGGTGCCGGACTTCAACGGCACGCTGCGCGTGTCGGCGCTGGTGTACAGCGATGACCAGTACGGCAAGCGCGACGTGGAAACGGTGGTGCGCGCACCGATCCTGGCCGAGGCCAGCATGCCGCGCGTGCTCGCCCCGGGCGACCGCAGCACCGTGACGCTGGACGTGCAGAACTTCACCGGCAAGCCCGGCCAGTTCAATGTGCGCGTGGACAGCGAGGGACCGCTGGCCCTTGGCGAGGGCAGCCGCAGCGTGCAGCTCAACGCCGATGCGAAGACCACGCTGAGCTTCCCGCTGTTGGCACGCGAAGGCCACAGCGTGGCCAAGGTGCGGGTGCGTGTGGAAGGCAATGGCTTCAAGGCCGACCGCCGCTACGACCTGCCGGTGCGTGCGGCATGGCCGCAGGTGCTGCGCTCGCAGGTACGCACGCTCGACCCGCTGGCGGCGGTCAGCCTCGACAGCGGTCTGGCCGATGGCCTGATGTCCGAGTCGGTCAATGCGCGCCTGCTGGTCAGCCCGCTGCCCCCGATTCCGTTTGCCAGTGCTCTGCAGGGCGCGCTGAATTACCCGTATGGCTGCGCCGAGCAGACCACCAGCAAGGGCTACGCTGCGCTGATCCTGGATCAGGCCACGTCGTCGATGCTCGGCGCAGACGGCCTGGACGCCAAGACCCGCCGCGAACGCATGGAGGGCGCGTTCGGCCGCCTGGCGTCGATGCAGGTGGCCAACGGCAACTTCTCGATGTGGGGCGACGATGGTTATGTGAACCCGTGGCTGACCCCGTACATCGCCGAGTTCCTGCTCGATGCCCGGGATGCCGGCTTCGCCGTACCGGACAACGTGCTGCAGAAGGCACTGAACCGTCTCAGCGAGGATCTGCTGTCCGGCGGCAACCCGTTCTACGGGCAGGACGAGCGCGAGAAACTGAAGTTCGCCAACCAGGCGTATTCCGGCTACGTGCTGGCCCGGGTCAACCGTGCGCCGCTGGGTACGCTGCGCACGCTGTACGACAACGAGCGCAGCAAGGCGGTTGGCGGCCTGTCGCTGGTCCACCTGGGTGTGGCGCTGTCGCTGCAGGGCGACGCCAAGCGAGGCCAGGCCGCGTTGGAAGCTGCCTTCGCCAAGTCCAGCAGCGAGCGCCCGTCGTACTTCGGCGACTACGGCAGCGCGATCCGTGATGATGCGCTGATGATCGCGCTGACCCACGAGAACAAGCTGGCGAAGCCGGCATGGGATGCGCGTGCGGTTGATCTCGGCCGCGGCCTGGATGCGCGCCGCAACGCCGGCTGGATGTGGCTGAGCACGCAGGAGCAGGTCGCCATTGCCCGCCTCGGCAAGGCGCTGGCGGCCAACCAGAAGGCACTGGTAGCCGGCGAGCTGGTGATCGGTGGCAACAGTGAATCGATCAGCGAGCGCAAGCTGTTCGGCCGCACCTTCAGCGCCAGCGAACTGGCCAGCGGAGTGCGCTTCACTCCGCAGGGCCAGCCGCCGATGTTCGCCAGCATCGATGTGGCGGGCATCCCGCGCAGTGCGCCAGCGCCGGACAACAGTGTGATCGGTGTCGAGCGCAGCTACTTCGGTACCGACGGCAAGCCGTGGTCGCCGCGCCCGCTGAAGGAAGGCGAAGCGCTGATCGTGCGGGTCACCGTCAGTGCCGACACCACCATGCCGGATGCGCTGCTGACCGACCTGCTGCCGGCCGGCCTGGAGATCGAGAACTTCAACCTGGGCGATGCCAAGCAGTGGGCGGACGTGGTCGTCGATGGCATCACCATCAGCGACCGCGGTGACGCGGCCGATACCAAGCATGAGGAGTTCCGCGACGACCGTTACGTGGCAGCGCTCAAGCTCTCGCGCGGCGGAAAGGCCAATGTGTTCTACCTGGTGCGTGCGGTGACCCCGGGCACCTACTCGGTGCCGCCGCCGCTGGTGGAAGACATGTACCGGCCGCAGCTGCGTGGCGTCGGCCGCAGCAACCCGACCACGATCACGGTGGTGCAGCCGTGACCGCGCGGACGGGCCGCGACGGCGCGGCCCGTCCTGCTGGCATCCTGCAATGAAGAGCGCGATGACGACCCGGCGGGCGGACCTGCGCCGCCGGCTGCGGCCGCTGTGGCCGTGGCTGCGCTGGGGAACGGCGGGTCTGCTGACGCTGCTGCTGGTACTGGACGTCGTTTTCCCGCCGCCACTGCCGAAGCAGCGCGACACCAGCACCCTGGTGGTGGCTGCCGACGGCACGCCACTGCGTGCGTTCGCCGATGCCGAGGGCGTGTGGCGCTATCCGGCCTCGATCGACAGCGTCTCGCCGTTGTACCTGCAGGCGTTGTTGACCTACGAGGACCGCTGGTTCTGGCGCCATCCGGGCATCAATCCGCTGGCGATCCTGCGTGCCGGCGGCCAGCTGCTGCGCGGCGGACGCATCGTTTCTGGTGGCTCGACCCTGACCATGCAGGTGGCACGCATCCTCGACCCGCATTCGCGTACCCCCTGGGGCAAGCTCAAGCAGGTGCTGCGTGCCCTGCAGCTGGAAGCGCATCTTTCCAAGCGGGAGATCCTGGCCCTGTATCTGGAGCGTGCGCCCTACGGCGGCACCATCGAGGGCGTGGAGGCTGCCAGCTGGGCCTACCTGGGCAAGCCGGCCGCGCAGCTGTCACATGCCGAGGCCGCGTTGCTGGCGGTGCTGCCACAGGCACCCAGCCGCCTGCGCCCGGACCGCCATCCGGAAGCGGCGCAGAAGGCACGTGACAAGGTGCTGGCACGCATGGCCGAACGGGGGGCGTGGACACCGGATGAGGTGGAGGATGCACGCATCGAGAACGTGGTGGCGCGGTCGCTGCGACCGCCGCTGCATGCGGCATTGCTGGCGCAGCGGCTGCATGCGGCACACCCCGGCCAGGCGCGCATCCGGAGCAGCATCGACATCGGCCTGCAGCGTACACTGGAAGAGCGCGTGGCCAGCTATTTCTCGAGCCTGCCGGAGCGGACGTCGGCGGCATTGCTGGTGGTCGACAACCAGACCCTGCAGGCGCGCGCCTACGTGGGAACGCTGTCCTTCGGCGACCGCCAGCGCCTGGGCCACGTCGACATGGTGCAGGCCTGGCGCTCGCCGGGTTCGACCCTCAAGCCGTTCCTGTACGCGATGGCGCTGGATGACGGCCTGATCCACTCGGAGAGCCTGCTGGTGGACGCGCCGCAGAGCTTCGGCAGCTACCGCCCGGGCAACTTCGACATGGCGTTCAATGGCCCGATCGGCGCCTCCAGTGCGTTGCGTCTGTCGCTCAACGTACCCTCGGTGGACCTGCTGCAGCGGGTCGGCGCCGCGCGCTTTGCCGCGCGCCTGTCACACGCCGGCATCCAGCTGCGGTTTCCCGCGGGCAGCCCCCCCAATCTCTCGCTGATACTCGGTGGCACCGGCGCGAGGCTGGAAGATCTGGTCGGGGCATTCGCCGCACTGAACCGCAACGGTATCGCCGGCCGCGTGCGCTACACCGATGACGCGCCGATGATCGAGCGGCGGCTGGCGTCGCCGGGGGCGAGCTGGATCGTACGCGAGATGCTGGAGTCGAACCCGCGTCCGGGGTATGGCGTGGGCACCTTCGATGTGGGAGGGCGCCCCCGCGTTGCCTGGAAGACCGGGACCAGTTACGGCTACCGCGATGCCTGGGCCATCGGCAGCACGCGGCATTACACCGTGGGCGTATGGGTGGGGCGGCCCGACGGCACGCCGCTGCCGGGTCAGTACGGCGCGGTCACCGCACTGCCGCTGATGTTCGAGGTGGTCGACAGTCTGCCGCGCCAGCGTGGCGATTCGGCGGCGGTACCGATGCCGGCCAGCGTCAGCCAGGGCGACATCTGCTGGCCGACCGGTGAACGCGCCGAAGGATTGCCGCCGGCCGTGTGCCAGCGGCGGATGCCGGCGTACCTGCTCGACGGCGCCGTACCGCTCACGTTCCCCGAGCGCGAAGCCCGGCGTTGGCAACCGGGCCGTCAGCGCTACCTGGCAGATGCACGCACCGGTCTGCGCGTCTCGGCCGATTGTCGTCTGCCCCATGAGGAGGTGGCGCGCGAAATCGCCCGTTGGCCGGCGCTGCTGTCGCCGTGGCTGCCGAAGGCGACCCGGGAGCTGTCGCAGCTGCCGGCGCTGTCACCGGACTGCCGCGACGATGGCCGTGAGGCCAGCGTGGCGCTGCACGTGGACGGTCTGAATGACGGGGCCACGCTGGCGCGCGCGCCCAATGCCGAACACGGCGTGCGCCTGCAGCTGCGCG
Organism: Stenotrophomonas sp. Steno-C15; assembly: GCF_056393265.1. Classification (NCBI taxonomy): domain Bacteria; kingdom Pseudomonadati; phylum Pseudomonadota; class Gammaproteobacteria; order Lysobacterales; family Lysobacteraceae; genus Stenotrophomonas; species Stenotrophomonas sp. Steno-C15. Next base: position 2,477 of record NZ_JBWJPF010000012.1, on the reverse strand, counting down.
CGCTGGGCAGCGAGCAGGCAGTGGACTGGCTGCTGGATGGCCGCTGGATCGCACAGACCCGGGGATCTCAGCTGATGCAGCGCGAGTTCGCCGAACCGGGTAGCCATACGCTGACCGCGCTGGCTGTCGATGGCGCGTGGACGCAGGTGCGTTTCAACGTCCTCCGGTAGGTGCCGGCCCACGGCCGGCACGCGGTATCCGATACGCGCAGCGCTATTCCCCGATCCACCCGTCCAGCAGGTCGGCGAACTCATCGGCGTGCTCTTCTTCCTGCGCCAGGATCTCCTCGAGGATGCGCTTGGTGGTCGTGTCGCGATCACCGATGAAGTCTATCATCTCGCGGTAGCTGTCGATGGCGATGCGTTCGGCGACCAGATTCTCGCGGACCATGTCACGCAGGTCGCTGCCCTCCTTGTACTCGGCATGCGAACGCGCGCTCAGCGTGTCCGGATTGAGGTCCGGCTCGCCGCCGAGCTGGACGATGCGTTCGGCCAGCTTGCCAGCATGCGCCTGTTCCTGCTGCGCATGCTCAAGGAACTCGGCCTTGACCGCATCGGCCAGCATCCCCTTGGCGGTGAAGTAATGCCGGTAGTAGCGCAGCACGCAGACATACTCGGTGGCGAGGGCGTCGTTGAGCAGCTTGATCACGGCCTCGCGGTCGGCACTGTAGCTTTCGGTGATCGCGCCATCTTCAAGATTGCGCCGCGCGCGTTCGCGCAGGACCTTGCGGTCGCTGATGCCGGGAAGCGGGTGGGCAGACGTGGTGGCGTTGGCTGGCGTATTGGACATGGCTGGCCGTTTCCTCTTGCGGTGGAAGATCAGGTGGGCAGGTGCTCCAGCACGTACTCGGCCGAGGACACTTCGAACTGCCCGGGCTGCTCGATCCAGGCCGCGCGGACGACGCCGTCGTCCACGTACAGGGCAAACCGGCGCGAGCGGATGCCCATGCCCGAAGCACTGGCATCCAGTTCCAGGCCCAGCGCGCGGGTCAGTTCGGCATTGCCGTCGGACAGCATCAGCAGGCCCTCGGGTACGTGCTGGTCAGCGGCCCAGGCCTTCATCACGAACGGATCGTTGACCGCCATGCAGTAGACCTCGATGCCGCGCTGGCGGAACGCCTCGAACTTCTCGACGAAGCCGGGCAGGTGGCGGGCCGAGCAAGTGGGGGTGAAGGCGCCGGGCACGGCGAACATCACCACTTTGCGGGCGTCGAACAGCGAGTGCGTATCGAGCGTCTCGATGCCCTCGCGGATGCGCTTGAGGGTCACTTCCGGAATGCGGTCGCCGACATGGATGGTCATGATGGACTCCTTGCTGGGGCAGGCTAGTGGGCGGGATGGGACAGGGGCGTCAAGACATTGGAAACCCCGCGTGCAGGCCCCATCTTCAGGGGGCACGCGCCAGGGTTCCAGCCACAGCGTGGCGCAGGCCGATGGCAGGCGCATTGCGCAGGATCAGTCGGCCTCACCGGGGCCGCACGAGGGGCGGCGTAGCATCGCCGGCGCGTAGAATGAACCCGGGGCGGCGCCACCGGCGCGGCCGAAGCGAATCGAGGTAGCTGGATGGAATTCAAGGATTATTACGCCACCCTGGGGGTGGAACCGAGTGCGGGTGATGCGGAGATCAAGACCGCATACCGCCGGCTGGCACGCAAGTACCACCCGGACGTCAGCAAGGAGGCCGGGGCCGAAGACAGGTTCAAGGCGGTCAATGAAGCCTACGAGGCGCTGCGCGATCCGGAAAAGCGCGCGGCCTATGACCAGCTGCGCGCGCAGGGCTACCGGCCGGGCGAGGAATTCAATGTGCCACCGAACTACGGTGGCGGTGGCTTCAATTTCGAGGAAGTGTTCGGCGGTGGTGGCCCCAATGGCGGCTTCAGCGACTTCTTCGAGAGCCTGTTCGCCCGCCAGCGCGGTGGCCAGGGACCGGGCCCGGGATTCAGCAGCCAGGGGCATGCACCCAACCGCGATACCCGCGCCAAGCTGTCGGTGCCGCTGGAGGCCGCCTACAACGGCGACAGCCTGCGCATCACCGTCAACGGCAGGCAGCTGGATGTGCGCGTGCCCAAGGGCATCCGTCCCGGCCAGGTGATCCGTCTGGCGGGGCAGGGCAACCACGGTGGCAACCTGCTGCTGGAGGTGGAGTACGCCGCACACCCGCAGTTCGAGGTCGATGGCCGCAACATCCTGTATTCGCTGCAGGTCACGCCCTGGCAGGCGGCGCTGGGCACCAGCATCAGCGTGCCCACGCTGGGCGGCGCGGTGGAGCTGAAGATTCCGGCCGATTCCGAAGCCGGTCGCAAGCTTCGCCTGCGCGGCCGCGGCCTGCCGGGCAATCCCGATGGCGATCAGATCGTCGAGCTGGAGATCATTGCCCCGGCCGCCACCGACGAAGCGCAGAAGAAGGCATACCGCAACCTGGCCAAGGCCTTCGGCGAATCAATCTGACGCCCTGGGCAGGGCCCTCGGTGAATCAAC
>NZ_JBWJPF010000011.1:0-124537 GCF_056393265.1 Stenotrophomonas sp. Steno-C15 | reverse complement strand
CCCCCCCCCCCCCCCCCCCGCTACCGGTGGGGTGGCCTGGGGCCTTGCGCTACCGGCTGAACGCGGCTTCGCCCACGCGACACTGCGTCGCATCCACCCCCTGCCACGCGGTGCGAAAACAAGGTAAAATGTCGCGCTTCCCCACATCTCGGGTATGCCGATGCTGCGCATCCAGGCTGAAGCACTCACTTACGACGACGTCTCGCTCGTCCCCGCCCACTCGACCATCCTGCCCAAGGACGTCAACCTCGAAACGCGGTTGACCCGAGACCTGAAGCTCAAGCTTCCGATCCTGTCCGCCGCGATGGACACCGTCACCGAAGCCCGCCTGGCCATCGCCATGGCCCAGCTTGGCGGCATGGGCATCATCCACAAGAATCTCAGCCTGGAACAGCAGGCCGCGGAAGTGGCCAAGGTGAAGAAGTTCGAGGCCGGTGTCATCCGCGACCCGATCACCGTCGGCCCGGAAACCACCATCCGTGACGTGCTGGCCCTGACGCAGGCGCACAACATCTCCGGCGTGCCGGTGGTGGGCAGCGACGGCCTGCTGGCCGGCATCGTGACCCACCGCGACATGCGCTTCGAGACCGAGCTGGACGATCCGGTCCGCCACATCATGACCAAGAAGGATCGCCTGATCACGGTCAAGGAAGGCGCCGCGTCCGACGAAGTGCTGCAGCTGCTGCACCGCAACCGCATCGAGAAGGTGCTGGTGGTCAATGACTCGTTCGAACTGCGTGGCCTGATCACCGTCAAGGACATCCAGAAGAACACCGACTTCCCGAACGCTGCCAAGGACCTGTCGACCCGCCTGCTGGTCGGCGCTGCCGTCGGTGTGGGTGGCGATACCGATCGCCGCGTGGAAGCGCTGGTCGCCGCCGGCGTGGACGTGATCGTGGTCGATACCGCGCACGGCCACTCGCAGGGCGTGCTGGACCGCGTCAGCTGGGTCAAGAAGAACTTCCCGAACGTGCAGGTCATCGGCGGCAACATCTGCACCGGCGAAGCCGCACTGGCGCTGCTGGACAGCGGCGCGGACGCGGTCAAGGTCGGCATCGGCCCGGGCTCGATCTGCACCACCCGCGTTGTCGCCGGCGTCGGCGTGCCGCAGGTCACCGCCATCGACCTGGTGGCCGAAGCGCTGCAGGACCGCATCCCGCTGATCGCCGACGGTGGCATCCGCTACTCGGGCGACATCGGCAAGGCGCTGGCCGCCGGTGCCTCGACCATCATGGTCGGTGGCCTGCTGGCCGGTACCGAGGAATCGCCGGGCGAGACCGAGCTGTACCAGGGCCGTTCGTACAAGAGCTACCGCGGCATGGGCTCGCTGGCTGCGATGGAGAAGGGGTCCAAGGACCGCTACTTCCAGGACGCCGCCACCGCCGACAAGCTGGTGCCGGAAGGCATCGAAGGCCGCGTGCCGTACCGCGGCCCGGTGGGCGGCATCATCCATCAGCTGATGGGCGGCCTGCGCGCCACCATGGGCTACGTGGGCTGCGCCACCATCGACGAGATGCGCAGCAAGCCCAAGTTCGTGAAGATCAGCGGCGCCGGCCAGCGTGAGAGCCACGTCCACGACGTGACCATCACCAAAGAGCCGCCGAACTACCGCGCCTGATGCGCTTGCTAATTGCTATTGCGATTACGGGCAGCCTGCTGATGGCAGGCTGTTCGTTGTCCGAACCGCCGCCGCGCTCCGGGTCTCCGGGCGCGGCGGTTTCGCAATTGCAGCACGTGCAGGCGTGCCAGAACGCGTTCTCGCTGCCGAAGGGCTGGCAGGTGCAGGCCGCTGGCGAGCAGCGCTGGCTGCTGAAAGGCACCGGCGAGCGCCCGCTGCAGGTCATCCTGCGGTGCGTTACCGATCTGGGTGACAGGCTTGAAGATCCTGTGGTCACCGCCGAGTTGGGGCCGCTGGAGCCGAAACGGATGAGCGTGCAGTCCGCGTTCTGGGGCAACGCCGTGGATTCCGGTTACCCGATGCACGCCTTTCAACGGCGCATCGTGCCTGGCACCGAAGTGCAGGAAATCGCCGAGCTCCCGCGCGCCGACCGCGCCAACCCCACCGCACCGCACGGCCTGCTGATGCTGCGCTGGGACGAGGAAGACCCCTCACATATTCAACAACGCGAGGCGTTCATCGCCACGCTGACACAGAGCCTTGAAGCGCCGGGCGCTGCGAAAAACACCACTGGAACGGCACCATGACCAACATCCATAACGACAAGATCCTCATCCTCGATTTCGGCGCGCAGTACACGCAGCTGATTGCCCGCCGCATCCGCGAGCTGGGCGTCTACTGCGAAATCTGGGCGTGGGACCACAACCCGGCCGAGATCGCCGGCTTCGGCGCCAAGGGCATCATCCTGTCCGGTGGCCCGGAATCGACCACGCTGCCGGGCGCCCCGGCCGCACCGCAGGAAGTGTTCGACAGCGGCCTGCCGATCTTCGGCATCTGCTACGGCATGCAGACCCTGGCAGCCCAGCTGGGCGGTGCCACCGAAGCCGCTGACCAGCGCGAGTTCGGCCACGCCGAAGTGAATGTCATCAACCCTGATGCGCTGTTCAAGGGCCTGAGCGACCACGGCGGCGAGCCGAAGCTGAATGTCTGGATGAGCCACGGCGACCACGTCTCTGTTGCGCCGCCGGGCTTCACCATCACCGCCACCACCGACCGCATTCCGGTGGCCGCCATGGCCAACGAAGAGAAGCGCTGGTACGGCGTGCAGTTCCACCCGGAAGTGACCCACACCCTGCAGGGCCAGACGCTGCTGCGCCGCTTCGTGGTGGACGTGTGCGGCTGCCAGACCCTGTGGACCGCCGCCAACATCATCGACGACCAGATCGCCCGCGTGCGCGAGCAGGTGGGCGATGACGAAGTGATCCTGGGCCTGTCCGGTGGCGTCGATTCGTCCGTGGTGGCTGCGCTGCTGCACAAGGCCATCGGCGAGAAGCTGACCTGCGTGTTCGTCGATACAGGCCTGCTGCGCTGGCAGGAAGGCGACCAGGTGATGGCGATGTTCGCCGAGCACATGGGCGTAAAGGTCGTGCGCGTGAATGCTGCCGACCGTTACTTCAAGGCACTGGAAGGCGTGAGCGACCCGGAAGCCAAGCGCAAGATCATCGGCAACCTGTTCGTTGAGATCTTCGACGAAGAGTCGAACAAGCTGAGCAACGCCAAGTGGCTGGCGCAGGGCACCATCTACCCGGACGTGATCGAGTCGGCCGGCAGCAAGACCGGCAAGGCGCATGTGATCAAGAGCCACCACAACGTGGGCGGCCTGCCGGAGCACATGAAGCTGGGCCTGGTGGAGCCGCTGCGCGAGCTGTTCAAGGACGAAGTGCGCCGCCTGGGCGTTGAACTGGGCCTGCCGCGCACCATGGTCTACCGCCATCCGTTCCCGGGCCCGGGCCTGGGCGTGCGCATTCTGGGTGAAGTGAAGCCGGAATACGCCGAACTGCTGGCCAAGGCCGATGCCATCTTCATTGATGAGCTGCGCAAGGCCGACTTGTACGACAAGACCAGCCAGGCGTTTGCCGTGTTCCTGCCGGTGAAGTCGGTGGGCGTGGTGGGCGATGCGCGGGCTTATGAGTGGGTGATTGCGCTGCGGGCCGTGGAGACGATCGACTTCATGACGGCGCACTGGGCGCATCTGCCGTATGAGTTCCTGGGGACGGTGAGCAACCGGATCATCAATGAGTTGCGGGGGGTGTCGCGGGTGGTTTATGACATCTCGGGGAAGCCGCCGGCTACTATTGAGTGGGAATGAGTTGAAAGAACGAGGGCGCCGAGAGGCGCCCTTTTTGTTTGTCGTCTCCGCTATCCATCCGGAGAATGGCAGTTGATGGGCAGCGGAGGGCTGGGCGCGAAATTGTCTGCAACTCAGACGTGAGGCACCGTCGCTTAGGCGCATAGTTGTGATATACCGTCGATTTGTTGGGAGCGTTCATTGAAAGGGGGGGATATGGACGAAACAGTAATATGGAGAAACATATCAATCGGGGCTCCAGATGCGGAGGCTGACACAGACCTCTTGGATGCTTGCTTTGTTGATACGGGAACACTGGAGTCGATACAGTCGACAGAGAATCATGCATCCATTGTCCTCGGTAGAACAGGTCAAGGTAAGAGCGCAGTCCTTCTCCGCCTGATGGCTGTCGAGAAGAACTCCGTGCAAATCAGACCTCTGGAGCTTGCGTTTCGTTTTGTTGAGAATTCGACAGTAATCCGTTTTTTTGAAGATGCTGGTGTGAATCTCAACTTGTTCTATCGCCTGCTCTGGCGACACGTTCTGGTAACCGAATTGATACGAAAGAAATTTGTCATTCGCGATCAGAATGCTCTAGATCGTTGGCTTACCGCCATATCTTCGAAGTTCAAGAGAGATACCGCGAAGGGTGCAGCCATTGAGTATCTGCGGAGGTGGGGTCAAAGCTTTTGGCAAGAGACGGAGGTGCGCCTTGTCGAAATTACGGAGAAGATCGAAAGTGAACTTACGGCCTCGCTCGAAGGAAGTGCTCTCGCTGCAAAGATGCGGGGCGCCTTAGGTGAGAAGCTCTCCGAAACTGAGAGAGCTGAGGTCGCCAGTCGAGGCGCCTCTGTGGTCAACAAGATCCAGATCGCTGACTTAAATAGAGTCATGCAGATCCTGGCAGAAGAGGCGTTCAAAGATGAGCAGAACAAGCACTTCATCGTGATTGACTCGTTAGATGAAGATTGGGTTTCAAGCGCCGCGAAACTAAGGCTTATTCGCGCGCTAATCGAGGAGGTGAGGACTTTCAGGAGTGAACTTCGAAACGCAAAAATCGTAGTTGCTCTTAGGCAAGATCTGATTGAGCGCGTCTTTGACGAGACGAGGGATGGTGGGTTTCAGGAAGAAAAGTACGAAAGCTACTATGCAAGGCTGAAGTGGGACCGAGATGACCTTGAGTCCGTCGTCAGAATGCGAATAAACGAGATATTCCGTCGCAAGTACACTTCTAAGAAGCTCAGTATTGAGGATATATTCCCCAAGGCTAGAGGTGGTGACTCTCCCATGGATTACATGCTGGAAAGGACGCTCCATCGACCAAGGGATATCATTGCCTTTACAAACGAGTGCTTGCGTATTGCAGAGAAACGCCCGCGAATCTCATGGGCGGCGATCGTGGACGCTGAGGCAGCCTACTCTAGGAAGCGCAGAAACGCTTTGGTTGACGAGTGGTTGAGCTCGTTGCCATCAATCAATATCTCGTTGGAGCTTCTCCAAGGAGTCAATGAGACCTTTACTCGATCGTCAATTACTGATGAAAGGCTGGAGCCTGTTGTTACGCAGCTGGCCACATCCGAGAAAGAAGACGAGACCATTCGGCTGTGCAGGAAGGCGTTTGAGCCAAAGTCGTCAGTTACTATGGCGCAGCTTCTCTCATCCATAATTAGATCGCTTTATCACGTAGGCGCCATTGGAATCAAGTACTCACCTGAGAGTCCTTTTCTGTGGTCCTTTAGAGACGATCCGGACATCTCAATGGGGGATGCAAAACGTGTTGTATCAATCAAAGTTCACAAGATGCTATGGAAGGCCTTGGACATCCGCACGGGTACTGCATTCAAGAGGAGATGAAGCTGGATAGTTGATGGCATATGCGGAAGTGTCGGCAGCGTGGGAGCAAGGGCTCGTCGTGAAATTTGGCTGGCTCCACCTGGACCAAAGTTGGCCGTCGTACCAGTTGCTGTCCGCCTTTGGTGGAAGGGGCGCAGCGCGGATTCGGAGATGGCGCTGTTGGCTCTATTGCCTATTGCGAGGGTATCGGTGGGGGCCTGATGATTAGTTCAAGCCAACCTATTTCCGGGGTGGACCCAGTTATGGCACTTCTGAGCATGGGGTGTCAGTCATTCGCCCCAAAACCGATATCTGTCTGCCTTTGAGGTGAGATTTGCTGAGGCGGTCAGCTTCGTTTCCCGATGTGGTTGTGAATAGGCTTCTTGGCCGGGCCTAGCAGGTCCAAAATTGAGCTACATAGAGAGCAAAGTCTGCGATGTAGTGTATTTTTATAGTTGGTAAACGAAGAATATCGATGCCTATCTCAATTATACAATCTTCTAATTGGGTCGACGTTGTCGCAGCTCTGGGGACTGCTGCTGCGGCTGTTTTTGCCGCCTATAGCGCCTGGACATCGCGCGTGAGTGCAAGGGCGGCCCGTGATGCGGTCAATGAGGCAAAGCTGGCAAGGCAGCTTGAGTTGGAGCCGAAACTGATCCTTGAGAAAGACTTTCTTGATTTGCAGTTTGTCTGGCCGCACAAGGACACCCTCAATGGAGAGGCTGTCTACTTGGCCAGGAAGCACTGGAGGGATAATTTGTCTTCTCCACCCGCGTTCAAACTCCAGAATTTTGGCCAAAGTCCCGCGCTGGAAGTGACCATCGAATGGAGTCTCGAAACTGAAAACTCATTCGAGCTACCAGCAAGACTCAAGGCCAATGGAATGGAAGCAGTTCCGGCCACGCCCCAAGAGCCAGGCAGCAGCCCAAAGTATCAACTGAATTTTCATAACCTCGACGGGAGCATATATGGTGTGCCACTTTACTTAAAATGGACCACTGATTTGGCAAACTGCGCCCCGGGTCAGCCGCGCGAGGTTGAATTTCCCATGGCGATACTCAATTCGCTTTTCGGCAAGGCATTAGGGGGTGGCTCGCAGGGGAGTGAGATCGTGGTAAATGCTAAGCTGCATTTTTATTCAATAGATGGGAGTATTCACATTTCCCAGTTTAGGTGGAAATCGATCCCTTTCTGGCATGGTCAGATTGCTCCAGTCGTCGCGCACAGCCATTTTATTGAGCTTCCTGTACGTCCAAAACCTGAAGGCCCTCGGGTTGCTTAAGTGACAGTCCAATAGCTCATTCAAGCCGAACCCCACTTCGCGGGTCGGCCTAGTCCAGGCGCTGAACGCCCCCTGGTTGCGAAACACTGGGCTCCTTCGCAGGCCTCAACGCGCTCAGGGGAAATCACTCCGGCCTAACCTCCCGACAAGCCCACTCAACCAACCCCCTGCAAGCCAGAAACAACCCATCCACCACCCCCTCATCCAAATGCCGCTCCGGGTCAGCCGCCACCCGGCACCGATCCGCGGCGTGCAGCACCTCCAGCACCGTCAGCGCCCCCACCATCGCGCGCTCACTCCTCGCGAGGCTGACGCGACGCCCGGGTGATACATCATTCTCAGGCCAAGGCAACCCATCGGCGCCTTCGCAGCGGCGGATGCGCTTGAGGATGCCGATCAGGGAATTGAGGTCGGGCGGCGGGGTGTCGTCGTTGATGGGCTCAACAGATGTATACGAGGAAAAGTTCTCGGAATCGTTCATGGCGTCGGTTTCCCTGGCTGTGCGTGACAGCGCCACCGCGTAAGCGGGGTGGCGGACGATGCGTGGCTGCAAACCGGGATGAGATAGCACCATAGACCGGCGGGCCCTAAGGCCCCCACGCACCGCCCGCCATAAAGGCCGACGGATTACCCGCCGGCACCGCTCAAGAACGGTGCCGACGGGTAAGCGTAAACAACTGGTGCTTTTCTCATCGCGGGTTTGCAGACCCGGTGCCACCCGTTGTCGGTGGCGCGCCATGGTGTTTACGCCGTCGCTCCGAATGCCAATAGAAATTCCCGAAGAAATCGCAGGAATCGAGAGCGAAGAACTATTGTGGCACGCACCATTCGTGCAGCACGCGACATCGCCAGACGCATTCGCGCAGTCACCCTGCTGATTGCGAATCAAACTGGCGTAATTGCCCACGCCACAAGCGAATAGCGCGACAGCCTTCTTAACACCCCTTTCGTCTCAAAACCGGATGGCGACGCTGCCCGATCACCCGCGCACCTGAAAAATCGGTTCAATCACGACACCGCCAGCAGGCAGCGCTCCTCAACGAACACCTTCCTCAACCGCGCCCGCATTCCCCACCAACAACTCAATCATCGCCCGCGCCGCCGCCGACTGCCGCCGATGCGGCGCATAGATCACCGAGAACGGCCGTGACCGCCCCCGGAGCTGCGGCAGCACCTCCACCAGCTGCCCGCGCTGCAACCGCTCGCGCACGATGAACTCATAGCTCTGGCAGATGCCGATGCCCTGTTCGGCCAGCGACACCACGCCCAGCACATCGTCGGAGGTCTCGATGGACGAACGCGGCAGCCAGTCCACGTCGCGCCCCTCGTCGCGGAAGATCCACGGCGCCAGCCGCCCGGTGCGCGGCATCACGAAGGGCAGGCACAGGTGCTGTTGCAGGTCGTCCAGCGTCTGCGGCGTGCCACGGCGTTGCAGGTAGCCCGGCGCGGCCACCAGCAGCAGCGGCGCGTCTTCCAGCTTCCGCCCCACCAGCCCGCTGTCCGGCAGCTGGCCCAGCCGGATGGCCAGGTCGAAGCCTTCGGCCACCAGGTCCACATTGCGGTTGGTGATGTTCAGTTCCACCTGCACCTGCGGGTACTGCTGCGCAAAGCGCGCCAGCACGGGCGGCAGCCGGTAGTGGCCATAGGTGGTCGGCACGCTCAGGCGCACGCGGCCTGCCAGCGCGCCGTCTTGGCCCTGTACGTCGCGCTCGGCGTCGTCCAGCAGGCCAAAGGCCGTGCGCACCTGTTCCCGATAGAGCCGCCCGGCGTCGGTCAGGCCCACACGGCGGGTGGTCCGTTGCAGCAGCTGCCGGCCCAGCCGCGCTTCCAGGCGCGTGACCGCGCGGCTCAGTACCGACGGCGTGGTGGACAGCGCCACCGCGCCCGCAGTGAACGAGCCATGCTCGACCACCGCCAGGAACACTTCCACGTCGCCCAGGTAGTCGAACTTGCGGCTCATTTGGCTCTCCGGGGAACAGATGTTTTGCGATGGGGCCAATTTATCGCCGCTGGGGCGATGAATAAAGTGGCCGCCATTCCCCGAACAGGAGCTCCCCATGAACCTGATGACCCGGCTGGCCGCAGCGCTGGCCCTGACCCTGGCCGCCAGCGGCGCGCAGGCCGCCAACGTGCTGGTGGTGCTGTCCGACGAAAACCACCTGGACCTGAAGGACGGCAAGGTGCTGTCCACCGGCTTCTATCTCAACGAGCTGATGCAGCCGGTCAAGCTGCTGTTGGACGCCGGCCACGAGGTGACCTTCGCCACGCCGCAGGGGCGGGCGCCGACGGTGGATGCGTCCTCGGTGACGCCCGCGTACTTCGGCGACGATGCCGCGCAATTGAAGCTGCACAAGGATCTGCTGGAGAAGCTGGCCTTGACCTCGCCGACCACCTCACCGGTGGTCAGCCTGGCGCGCATCGAGCAGCAGGGTTACGCGCGCTTCGATGCGGTCTACATTCCTGGTGGCCACGCGCCGATGCAGGACCTGCTGAAGAGCCCGGCGCTGGGCCGGCTGCTGGCCGACTTCCACCAGCGCAGCAAGACCACCGCGCTGGTCTGCCACGGCCCGATCGCGCTGCTGTCCACGCTGCCGGATGCAGTGGGCTTCGTGGCAAAGCTGGACGCGGGTGCGATGCCGGCCACGCCGAAGTGGATCTACAGCGGCTACCAGATGACGGTGATCAGCAACCAGGAAGAAGAACAGGCCAAGCCGCTGCTGGGCGGCGGCGAGATGAAGTTCTACCCGCAGACCGCGTTGCAGCGGGCGGGTGCGAAGTTCAGCAGCAACACCACGCCGTGGACCGGCCATGTAGTGGTCGACCGCGAGCTGATTACCGGGCAGAACCCGGCTTCGGCGCTGGAAGTCGGGCAGCGGTTGCTTGAGCGGTTGAAGTAAACCGGTTGATTGGGCGTGTGATGGCCGGCATGGCACCATGGCGGATTGGCCTCGCGCATTCTGGCGAGGCCCTTTGCCAGGGAAGCCCTCGACACGACATGCGAACGTCCTTCTTCATTCATTCCGGCCTGTGCCTGGGCCTGCTGTCCGGGTGCGCCAGCGGCCCGGAGCAGCACACCTCAAGCCGCGAGATCACCGGTGCCTTCGTGGCCGACGATGGCCAGCTTTACCTGCTGCCGCGCTACGACGAGCCGATGCGCTTCGATGCCGCGCCGTTCCGTGACTACCGCGCCCTGATGGACAGCCCGCTGCGCGAGGCGGTGGTGTGCGCGCAGATGTACTTCCACGAGGATTGGCGCGACCCGGCCAACAAGGCCAAGGTGCATGGCAGCTACGCGCTGCTGCTGCGGCCGGAGCAGGTGACGCCGCAACACGCAGCGCAGTTCAGGCTGGAACGGATTGACGTCACACCGCGCGAAGCCAAGGTGGTCGATGAGCGCGCGCGCTACTACCTGCCGCTGGAGCGGAGCCGTTACTCGCTGGCTTTTGATCGTGCCTGCGCTCTTTCAAAGAAGGGTGGCAGCTATTACAGCGCCTTGTTCGAGGGCGATGGCGAACGCGTGCAGTTGCCGCACGCTGCGGCGCTGGCGGAGAAGGCGGCGCTGGCGCAGCCGATCAACGCGCGCGCCGAGCGTATCCTGCCGGAGCGGGAGGACGGGCCGGGCGCGGGGTCAGCGGCGGGCAAGGTGCTGGGTGCCGCTTTGATTCCCGTGGCGGTTCCGGTGTTTGTGTTGAGCCTGCCGTTTCTGGGGCCGGATCATTGGAAGTGAGGGGGCGTTGGAGTAGGGCCGTCCACACATGGTACGGATCTACTGGCACCTCGGCCTGCCCCCTGCCACACAGCTGGCCTGCCAGTGCTGCCAGGCCTCGGCATCGATACTGGCCTTCAGTGCAATGGCCTGCAGCTCCGCCCAGTCTTTCGGTGAAGGCGCGGCCAGCAGCCCGCGCATGAAGGCCTGCATCTTCGCCTCACCCACCTGCTTTTCCAGCGAAAGTAGCAGCAACGGACCATAGACGTAGCGATACATCTCGCCCAGGTCCGAGTGGCCATCGACGGCATCAAGCGCCGGCAGCGGCGTATCGAGCGCATCGACGGTGGCCTGCAACCTTGCAACATAGTGGTCCGCCGCAGCGTCACCACTGATCTGACGCAGCGCCTTGATCGACAGGAATTCGGCGCTGGATTCCAGCAGCACCCAGTAGTACGGCCCCTGCGGACGGTTGAGCGTGCCGAAGTAGTAATGGCCCATTTCGTGCGCGACGTACTGCACGCGCCGTTCGGCCTGTTCACCGCCGGCCAGCAGCGAATCGGCCACGTTGCCGATGCTGCCGCTCATGGCGATGGTCGGCCAGGTGGCAAAGCCCCATTCGCTGCCGTCGCGGTCGCGCTCGGCCTGGTTGAGCGTGACCATGCGCAGGAAGGTGGGGCGGTCGGCCAGCGGCACGCCCATGTAGCGCGCGTGCACGTCGGCCACCTGCTGCACGACGCGGGACAGCGCGTCGACCTTGGGCGTGGGCAGGCTCTGGTTGAGGAGGGTGACCTGCGCGGTGTGGGTGATCGGGCCGCTGCCACCGAACAGCAGGATGGGCCGCGCGTTGTCGCTGCGAAAGCGGCCCTGCGTGCCTTCGATGGCGGGGCTGCCATTGAGGTACAGGAAGCGGCAGCCGCGGCAGTCCACCTGCAGGTCGTAGCGGCTTTCGCTGCCGCGCACGCGGGCCTTGGGGTCGAACGCCTGAGGCAGCCATGCAGACTGCTCGGTAAAACGGGCGCTGTCGCCGTTGAAGGCCATCATGCCTTTGAAGTCGCCCATGGCATCGTGCTTCGGGTACAGCGGGAACGCGCCCACGTACTGCACGCAGAGCGTGGCCGTGGGCTCGGCCAGAGTGTAGACGCGCGCCTCGCCATCCACGCCCGGGTCGTACCAGCCATCGAACCCGACCGGCTTGCCCTCGTCATCGGTGACCCGTGCGACGTTCAGACCGGCATTGAGCACGAAGTGGCCCTGTGCGTCGGCGGGGCGATTGGACAGGCATGCATCGCCCTCCACGCGGCCACTGGCGATATCCAGGCGCACACTGCCAGTGGTGAGCGGCGTTGCCAGCTGCTCGGGCGATGCGGCTTGGCTGAGGGAAGGAGCGAGCAGTGCGGCGAGGGCCGCCGGCAGCAGGGCCTTGCTGGGGTTCATCGAGCCATCCTTGGGTGGATGGCGCCGACTATAGAGCCAATATGAATTCCTGCCGAGAGGGGCGCATCCACGCGTGGCGTGCAGTTGCGGAGCTACACTGGCCCCCTGCACGTGATGGAAGCTCGCCCATGTTGAACGGAAAGGTCGCGGTGGTTACCGGTTCCACCAGTGGTATTGGTCTTGGCATCGCCACGGCGCTGGCGCGACAGGGCGCCGACATCGTGCTGAACGGCTTCGGCGATGCGGCGCAGATCGAGAGCCTCCGTGCCAACCTCGAAGCGGAGTTCGGTGTGCGGGTGGCGCATGACGGCGCCGATCTGTCCCGGGGCGAGGCCGTACGGAACATGATCGCCGACGCCGTTGCGAGGATGGGGCGTATCGACATCCTGGTGAACAACGCGGGCATCCAGCACACCGCGTCGATCGAGGAATTTCCTGTCGAGAAGTGGGACGCGATCCTGGCGCTGAATCTCTCGGCGGTGTTCCATGCCACGGCGGCGGCCTTGCCCTACATGAAGCAGCAGGGCGCCGGCCGCATCATCAACATCGCCTCGGCGCATGGGCTGGTGGGCTCGGTGAACAAGTCGGCCTATGTGGCAGCCAAGCATGGCGTGGTGGGATTGACCAAGGTGACCGCGCTGGAGAATGCCGGCACCGGCATCACCGCCAATGCCATCTGCCCGGGCTGGGTGCGCACGGCGCTGGTCGAGCAGCAGATCACCGCGTTGGCCGAGCGCGAGGGCATCGATCAGGAGTCTGCCGCGCGTGCGCTGCTGGCCGAAAAGCAGCCCTCGTTGCAGTTCGTCACCCCCGAGCAGCTGGGGCAGACCGTAGTCTTTCTGGCCTCGGACGCGGCGGCGCAGATGACCGGCACGGCGCTGCCGGTGGACGGGGGCTGGACCGCGCGCTAGCGGGCCGGCGCCGCAAGCCGCGCCCGCAGCGCGTCCCAGTCGGCCACGAAACAGCCGTTGCGGCCGCGATTGCACTCGGTGATCCACGCATCCAGTGATTCGCTGCGCGCCCGGTGTGCGCTGACATCCCCCAGCACGGCAAAACGCAGGCGGTAGTTCACCAGCATCTGCAGCCACTGCCCGGCCATGCCCGAACGCAGATCGAAGAAGTCCGGCGAGAGGCGCTGCACGGGAACCACGATCCACTCGGCATCGTGACCCAGCGCGTCGCCGACGAGGTCGCGCAGGCCGCTGGCATCAAGCAAGGGGCCTTGGTCATGGGCGCGCAGGAGGGTGGTGTCGCCGATCTTTTCCAGGTGCGGGTGCATGGGGGTGGAGTGGGTGGTGTGCGTTGAGCGGGGTGGGGGAGGGAGCGAGCTAGGGCTGCCCCTTTTGCGGACGGTGTGGGTCGATCAGGCCGGCTGCTCGCTCATGGTGACGTATTCGCCCTTAACTGGAGACGCATTCTGCCGCATGTGAAGGGTGGTTGTGTCTACACGATTCCAGAATTCTCCTTGTGGCTCATCCACTTGCGGGATTGCAGGTAGATCGCCGCCGTTTCGCGCCTGGAAGTCCTGTCATCGGCTTCGGTAGCTTCGCGCAGCTGGCTGGAAAGGTCGGTGCCTGCTTCGTGTGGAACTGATATGGGTCGATTGATTGTGGTCGTCGGGGATGCAACCAGTGGCGGAGGGCGCGTTATCACGGGCTCTGCGTTTACTGATATCAACGGGCACGCCGTAGCACGTATGTCCGACCGCGCGACATGCCCCAAGCATCAGGGCATCTTTCCGATCGTGACCGGGGACGATTCCTGGATTGTGGATGGGCAGCCGGTTGCGCGCGACGGCGATCGGCTGGCCTGCGGATGCAGCCTGCTGGCGGGCGCCCAGCAGACGGCCCACATCGCGGCTGCTGGTGCGTTGGCACCTGCCACGTCGGAAGGGGATGCCACGGCTCCCGCGCCACCGCCCGACGAGTTCACGGTGCACTCGACCCCAAAGGAGCCGGTCTGCCGGGAATGCCTTCTGGCGGCGGCAAGGAGCGGTGCCGCTTACCTGCGGAGATGAATATGGAATACGCCATTGTTGACGCCGCTGCGTCCCCGCAGATTGCCAATGTTCTGGGGGGTTATGCCACATCGGGCATTGCGTGGCCGCTCTTTGAACATCAGCCTGAAGCCAGCAGCGCCGATGTTGGGCCTTGGCTGATCCAGTTGAATGGCGATGGATGGGTGCGCCGATGGCTGCTGAATCTTGAGGCGCGTCCGGGACGGGTGTGCTGGGTGACCAGTGACGAGCCGGTTGGCGCCGTCATCGAGCATCTTCAAGCCCGCCTGGACGTACGGCTGTCAGATGGAGGCTTGGCGCTGTTCCGGTTCTGGGATGGACGCGCCTTGTATCGTGTGTGGACCGTCATGACGCGTGAACAGAAGAGAGCGTTCATGGCGCCATTCCTCCGGTGGTCAGTCTGGCTGCAGGGGCAGCAGTGGCAGCTGGATCGCGACGTTGTGGAGAAAAGCTGATGCTGACGTTCAGTGCCAGGCAGGAGGCGTTGCTGCGCTTGCCTGATCTGTTCGATTTCCTCCCCAAGCTTGCTGGCGAGATTCGTCGTGACATGCCCGAACGGGTCCTTGGCATGGATGACGCCGCACTTCTTGCGGAAACCGATCGCTGTTATGCCTACGCGGCCTACGAGTTGGGCATCACCCACCTTCCGGTGCTCGTTGCCTGGACGAAAACGGATGTCGGCAGTGGTGGTGAGCTTCATCGCAATGCTGAAGTGGATATCGCGATTCGCCACGCGGAGCATCCGAGCACCAAGGCGGCTGATGTGCTCGGAGCCTTGGCCGCCTTGCATCGGTGGCCGAAGGGAGAGGAGTGATGGTTGCGGTTCCTGTTCGTTGGGGCATAGGCAAGCTGGCCGAGAGAGCCGCTGCGGCGGCGGCAGCGGCAGCCGCGGCCACCGCGGCGAACGACGCCGTCAAGGACAAGCCAGACGTCCGAAGTCGAGAAGCAGACTGCTCTGATGTGCCAGACCACAGCGAGTGCAATCAGTGCTTGCTGGGGAATGGGCGAGTGGGGCAGCCGCCGACGCCGAGATACATAACCTTGAGCACACGCATCAACTATGACTACCAGCTACAGATCGCCAACATGTTTGCCGGTCCGGAGCGGTTTGGCTATGTACGCCGAGGCGATAGTGCTGACGAGATCGTGAGCATTGGCGTAGAAGTCGTAAAGGGGTTCTTTGGCAAGGGCGGAGAGTACACCACCCTTGAATGGCTATACGGAGGTACCTCGTTTGATGGCTTCTGGCGAGATCGGTGTACCGTGGTTGAAGCGAAGGCCAACTTTGAAAAATTCTTCGACGAATATGGCCGTGATGCAACGCCATTTACGTTTGCCGTAACTGAGTCCTGGCTCAAAAGTTACAGAGTGCAATCCGCGCTCGTCGCCCCTGCAATGCCTAGAGGGAAGCTTGAGTGGCACTTCATGGACGTCGTCGCTTTCATTGCTGGAATTGAAGCCGGGATTCCAACTGAGAGTGCGCGCCATACCCCTTACGTGCTGGGTGCCATTTGAGATGATCGTTACCTTGACCGTGAAGTTCGTCCCACAGAGGCTGTCTCTCTCAGAGGCATACGCCTATTCGGCTGCATTGATCGAGAATCTTGGAGAGCTCACGCCTGATTTCCGGCAATGGTGGGGCATGCCGAAAGGGCCGAAGGACCATTTCGTGTCATTCGTAGAGCGATCGAGGATCATCGCCCGAATGGAAGCGGACGATGCCGAGTTTCCAGAGCTTCGGCATGCCGGCGCTCCCGGCCTGCTGTTGACGAACGCGGGAGATGAGGCGAGCTGGAGGGCGCGCGGACGGGTTGGGCTGGCGATCTCTCCAAGCTTTGGCTCGATTCGGATCAGCATCAGCGATGTGGAGGTGGTCTTCGAGCGGCCATCGCGCGTGCTGTGGACGATTCTGGATGCGATGTCCAAGCGGCCCGATGTGTGTTTGATACAGACGAACGTGAAACAGCGTGTGGGTGCTGATCTACTGCTTTACAGCCTGCATCGAGCACCGTTTCCCCATCGTGAGTTCCTGGGCTGGATGGGATACGTGGATGAGGCGCTCACCCGTGATCAGGTTCCTGCTGCGGCAAAGCTTGAGCGACGGGGCAATGGCACGCTCATCCTCGCCACCGACGTACTCGACCTGTCCGACCCGCATGCCGTGCAACAGGCCAACCAGGTCGAGATGAGCCTGGTCGATCTTGGGTTGCTTCCGGTCATCGACCCTGCGTTGAAGTAGCACTCGTTGCTGAGGAGATGCCGTGAATATCACCCTGGTCTGCCGCTATCCCCATCGGGCTCGCACTGCCGAGCAGGTGTGGGACGACCTGTCGATGCTTATTCTCAACCTGTCCAGTGCCGACCCGCTCTTCAGACAATGGTGGGCAAATCCACGATCTGCCAGAGACCCCTATGTTCCCCTCAGCGACAGCCGTGCATTCGTGGCGCGTGTCGAGGAAGACGATCATCGGTGGGCCAGGGAGTTCCCGGGCCAGCCGTCGGACGGCAGCAAAGGAATCATGATCACCAACTCCGGAAACGATAGCGACTGGACGAAGCGTGGCGGCGCAGGAGTGAGCTACCAGCCCAATCTTGGCGTCCTTCGGTTCCACGTTGACCGTATCGAGAAGGCCTACCGGTCTCCCGGAAATGTAGTGGGCACCATGTTGTCTGCGGTACTCAGGACTTTGCCGATAAGCTTCGCCCAGACCAATGTCCAGCAGCGGGTGGATGGCCAGTTGCTGCTCTACAGCCGCGATCGCGCCCTTCCCGCACCGCGAGTTTCTGGGCTGGATGGGGTACGTGGACGCCCCTCTCGCTGCAGACCAGATTCCCGCGGCTGCCCGGCTGGAACGCTGTGGCAACGGAACACTCATCCTCGCCACCGACGTACTCGATCTTGCCGACCCGCATGCCGTGCAACAGGCCAACCAGGTCGAGATGAGCCTGGTGGATCTCGGGCTGCTTCCGGTCATCGACCCGGCGTTGAAGTGACTGCGGCCAGACACCTCACCGGTCAGCTCGGTTTGGCAAACACGTCCAGTCCCTTGCCGGTCTCCAGCAACGATTTCAGGCTGGACAGCACGATCGGCCAGCCCTGGCGGATGCCGGTATCCATGCCGCTGCCGGGTTCCAGATCGTCGTGGGTGACGGTCAGCCGCACCATGTCCTGGTAGGGCACGATCTCGAAGGTGACCCGGCTGTAGCTGTCCGGGTTGTCGGCCTGCGAGGCCGCGGCCCAGGTGATGACCAGTCGCGAGGGTGGGGTGCTTTCCACCACTTCGCCGACCAGCTCGACCGAGCGCGTGTCGTTGGCGCGCACGTGCTGCCAGCGCGAGCCGGGTTTCCAGTCCGAGACGTTCTCGTGGCCCCAGTAGCGGCGGGCGATCTCGGGCCGGGTGATGGCCTCGAACACCTTCTGTGGCGTGGAGGCGATGTAGATCACGTGGATGAAGCGGGTGGACGCTGCGGACATCGTCATTCTCCTTCCAGTTCTCGTTTCAGGTCATGCAGCAGGCTCAGGCGCTGCTGCTCGAACTTGCGTACCCAGCGCTCGTAGACGTCATGCAGCGGCACCGGGTTGATGAAGTGCAGCTTCTCGCGGCCACGGCGCACCGTGCTGATGAGGTTGGCGTCTTCCAGCAGGCCCAGGTGCTGGGTGACCGATTGCCGGGCCATGTCCAGGTGTTCGCACAGCTGGCCCAACGTCTGGCCGTTGTCTGCGCAGAGCAGGTCCAGCAGCGTCCTGCGCGTGGGGTCGGCCAGGACCTTGAACACCTTGTCTGCATCCATGGCGGACAGAATAGGCAGGTAAATACCTGCATGTCAACCGCCGTCGGTGGATCGGCTCACGACCTCCCACTGGTCGATGCGGCTGGACATGGCCTGCAGCTTGTCGCGCACACGTTGCACGGCATCGCTGCCCAGCAACAGGTGGCTGGGCGGTGCGTCGCTGTTGATGATCTTCAGCATGACCTGCGCCGCCTTTTCCGGATCGCCCAGCTGATGACCGCTCTTGGCCTCGCGCGTACTGCGGATGGGGTCGAACAAGGCGTCGTAATCTCCAATGCTGCGCGGTGCGCGCACCATCGAACGGCCGGCCCAGTCGGTGCGGAACGATCCCGGCGCGACGGCCGTGACGTGGATGCCGAACGCGGCCACTTCCTGGCCCAGCACCTCGCTGATGCCCTCCAGTGCGAACTTGCTGCCGCAGTACCAGGCGATGCCGGGCAGGGTGATGAAGCCGCCCATCGAGGTGATGTTGAGGATGTGGCCGCGGCGGCGCGCGCGCATGTGCGGCAGTACGGCCTTGATGAGCGCGGCGGGGCCGAACACGTTGACCTCGAACTGGTGGCGCAGTTCGTCCAGCGTGGATTCCTCGAGGATGCCTTCGTGGCCATAGCCGGCGTTGTTGACCAGCACGTCGATGGCGCCGATGCCGCTTTCGATGGCATCGACCAGCGCGTCGATGGAGGCGTGGTCGGTGACGTCCAGCAGGCGGCCGAACGCGCGGCCGGGAGCGAGGGATTCAAACGCCTGGCGGGCCGGTTCGTTGCGCACGGTACCGACCACGCGGTGGCCGGCCTGCAGGGCCTGTTCGGCGAGGGCGCGGCCGAAGCCGCTGCTGACGCCGGTGATGAGCAGCAGACGGGAGGGGGACATGGTGATGGCCTCATGGAAAGCGGGCTTGCACAGTAGTGCTTGTGGGGGATGCCCTACAGGCCTAAGCTTCGGCCGATCTTGCCTATTCCTCTGAGGTGTGCGGTGCGGTCTGGCGATGATCCGGTGCAGCAGGATGCGCAGGCGCGCATGGTGGGGCTGCTGCAGGCGTTGGCGCCGGAGGAGGGCTACACGCTCACCGCCGTGCCGGGCGTACGCCTGCTGCGCTCGAACCGGCCGCTGGCGCGCACGCCGGTGCTGTACGACCCGGGCATCGTGATCGTCTGCCAGGGCGTCAAGCGCGGCTACCTGGGCGGGCAGGTCTACCAGTACGACGCGCAGCACTACCTGGCGGTGTCGGTGCCGGTACCGTTCACCATGGAAACCGACGCATCGGCGGATGCGCCGTTGCTGGCGATCTACCTGCACCTGGACCTGCAGCTGGCGGCGGACCTGCTGCTTGCGCTGGACGCGCATGAGGCGCCGGGGCAGACACACGCGCGCAGCATGATGGCCAGCCCGATGGACCCGCCGATGCAGGCCACGGTGATACGGCTGCTGCATGCGCTGGGCGACACACGGGAAGCGGCAGTGTTGGGCCCGGCGCTGGTGCGCGAGGTGTACTTCCGCGTGCTGACCGGCGCGCAGGGCGCTGCGATGCGCGAGGCGCTGGCCATGCGCGGCCGTTTCGGCAGCATCGGCCGGGCGTTGCGGCAGATCCATGCGGCCTATGCCACGGCGCTGGACGTGGCACACCTGGCGGCGGAGGCGGGGATGAGCGTGGCGAGCTTCCACGATCACTTCCGTGACGTCACCGGCACTTCGCCCATGCAGTACGTGAAGTCCACGCGCCTGCACCAGGCGCGGTTGCTGATGCTGCGCCAGGGGATGACCGCCGAAGCGGCGTCGCTGGCGGTGGGGTATGCCAGCCCGTCGCAGTTCAACCGGGAGTTCAAGCGTCTGTTCGGCCTGCCGCCGGCGGCGGAAGTGGCGCGGATGCGGCGCAGCTTCGCGGTGCCGCCCGCGCCGGCCGGTGCGCTGTATGTGTCTTCCCACTGAACGGCGCGGGTCGGCCCGTTGACAGACCTATCTACCTACTAGTAGGTTTGCGCCCATGAAAGAGTCGCTGTCCCCGAAGGCGCTGGAGATCCTGGCGCAGGCCCGTTCCCTGCTGGAAGCCGGTGGTTACAACGGTTTCAGCTACGCGGACGTGTCCGCGCGGGTGAACATCAGCAAGGCCAGCATCCATCACCACTTCCCCAGCAAGGCCGATCTGGTGCGCACGGTGGTGGTGCTGTACCGGGCCGAGGCACGCGAGGGACTGGCGCTGCTGGACCGGCAGCTGGGTGATCCGCTGCTGGAGCTCAACGCCTATGTCGATTACTGGTCCAGCTGCATTGCCGGCGGAACGGCGTCGTTCTGCATCTGCGCGATGCTGGCCGCGGAAGCACCCATGATCCCGGTGGAGATTGCCGAGGAGGTGCGCGGCCACTTCGAGGACCTGACCGAGTGGTTGACCCGTACCCTGCTGAAGGGCGCTGCGCAGGGGCAACTGCGCCTGCAGGGCCCGGCGGACGACGAAGCCAAGGCGTTCATGGCGTCCGTGCACGGTGCGATGTTGGCGGCGCGGGGGTTTGGCGATGCGGCGACCTTCGCGGCCCTGGCGCGGCTGGCGATCGCGCGGGTGAGCGCCGCCTGAGAACTGTATGCGGAAGGCCTGCAGCAACGCGGGTCTTCTTTCTGTCCACCAGGCCTACCTACTAGTAGGTTTATTGAAGCCCAATGGAGTACTCCCATGCCACACCCGCTGTCCGCCCTCGGCGCCATCCACACTGCCGTCAGCCTGCTTCCCATCGTGGCCGGTCTCTATGGCTTCGTCCGCCACCGCGCCATCGATCCGGCCACGCGTGCCGGCAAGCTCTACCTACTGGGCCTGGTGCTGTCGGTGGCAACCTCGTTCACCGTGTCCAGCACCGGCGGACTCAATCCCGGCCACGCCTTTGGCGTGATCGTGCTGCTGGTTGCTTTCGGCGGGGTGCTAGCCGCGCGCCTGCGCTTCCTGGGGCGGGCGGCGCGGTATCTGTCCACCTTCGCGTTGTCGTTCAGCTTCCTGCTGTCGCTGGTGCCGGGCGTGAATGAAACGCTGACCCGCATCCCGGTGGCACATCCGATTGCGGCCGCGCCGATGGCTCCGGTCGTGCTGCAGACCCTGCTGGGGTGTTTCGTGGTGTTCGTGCTCGGTTTCATCGCACAGTGCTGGCGGATGCGTGGCCGCCGCTGAGAACAGGCGCCGCGGCGACGCTGCTCAGTCTGCCAGCGGCGGCGGCGCGTCTTCGCCATAGGTGGCGTAGGCGCTGCCGCAGGTGGCCACGGCAGCGGCCGCCGCAGGCAGGCCAGTAGCGCGGATGCCGCGCCGCGTATCGCGGTCGAATATTTCCGCGTAGCGTTCGGCGGCCAGCGCGTCATCAGGCAGCACATACAGCAGCACGCGCTGCAGGGTTGACTGGCCCTCCAGGGGCTGCGGCGTGCGGAACGCCGGTACCTGCACGCGGGCGCTGTGCCAGCGCATCGGCTCGCTGCTGGTCTGCCAGCGGACCTGCAAGGGCTGATCGAGCGGAAGCAGCGCGGCGCCGTCCGGGTAGCCGTAGGCGGTGCAGTCCGCGGGTGGCGTCGGGATGCTGGCGATGGCGCCGTCACCGATGTCCAGCGTGAGGCCATTGACCTCCATCCGCACGATGGGCGCGCCGCCGTAGTTGTGGACCTTGAACAGCACCAGGCCTTCGAAGCGGCTGCGCTCCAGATCATCTGCGGTAGTGCCGCTGAGGCGTGCGAGCGCGGGCGCGACCTCCACATGATCGCGGTAGTGGTAATAGAGGTGCACCAATTCCGGCGTGCCCGGGCGCCTCCATGACGCGTTGAAGGGCGCAAGGTCCGGATAGGGGTGGCGCAGCAAGGGCACGTCAGTGACGGCACGATCTCCGGAGGGCGTGGCGTAGCGGTAGTGGTCCACCGAGCGCTTCAGGCGTCCGCCTTCATACGGGAATGCCCTGTCTGCATCGGACTGCGCGTTGGGGTAGCGGTGGAAGGCGATGAAACGTTCGGGCGTGTCGCTCTGCATGGGCAGGTCCGGCCCAGCGCCAGAGCCGGTGGATGCATACGGCGAGGTGTCCAGCCACAGCGGCTGCCCGCTGAGATTGACGTGCAGTTCCGCGATGGCGGCACGCGAGCCGCCGGCGAGGCTGTCCCAGGTGTTCTGCAGGGACTGCCACAGCGGAACGATGAGCATGGCTGCGGCGGTGGGCACGAACATCACGGCGTGCACGCGGCCGGGCACCTGGCCACGGTCCCGTACCATGTAGCGCAGCCACGCCAGCACAAGCACCAGCAGCAACGGTACGCCCACCCAGATCGCCAGGGTGGCCAGCGCCACAACGCCCCAACCCAGATTGGGGGTGGCCACAGCGATGAGCGAAAGGGTGGCGATGAACGCCGCCAGCACCAGCGACACGCCTATCCCGAAGCGGTAGTTCCTGTAAGGGCGGTCAGTCATCACCGTTCCATCGGCCTGCGGGACATGGCGATATCTTGCCGGTCCGATGGCGGAGTGGAAAGGCGGACGTTGCCGCAGGCCTACCCTCAGCAGCCGACCAGTCGATCGGCTGCGATGCCCTGCCGATGCAGGCTGCGGTACTCGGTGGGGCTGGCATCGACCAGCCCGCGGAAATGGCGGCGGAACGATTCCTGCGAGCCGAACCCGGCCTGGTCGGCGACCCAGTGCAGGGGGCGGTCGGTGGTTTCCAGCAACTCGCGGGCGAAAGCCACGCGCTCGCGGATCAGCCAGTCGATGGGTGACAGCCCAGTGGCGTCGAGGAACTGCCGTTGCAGGGTGCGCTGGCTCAACGCGGCCTGTTCGGCCAGGCTGCCCAGCGAGTGCGGTTCGCGCAGGTTGCGCCGCATCCATTCCATCAGCTTGGCCAGGCGTGTCGGCTCGCCGCTGGGAATGGCACGGCTGACGCGCTGGCTGCGTCCGGCATCACGCCAGGGCGCCAGCACCAGGCGCTCGGCAACGAGGTTGGCCACGCGTGCGCCGTAATCCTTGCGCACCATGTGCAGCATCATGTCCATGCCGGTGGCCGAACCGGCCGAGGTGATGATGCTGCCGGCGTCGACGTAGAGCACGTCGTCGCGCACGCCGATGCGGGGGAACTGCTGCGCAAGCGTTTCGGTGAGCCGCCAGTGGGTGGTGGCCTGACGGCCATCGAGCAGGCCGGCCCAGGCCAGCACGAAGGCGCCCGAGCAGATCGAGGCGATGCGGGCGCCGCGCGCGTGGGCGCGGACGAGCGCATCAAGCAACGCCTGCGGCGGGCGTTCACTGGGTTCGCGCCAACCGGGAATGACGATGATGTCCGCATCGTCCACCGCGTTGAGATCATGCGGCAACTGCACCTGCGTATTGCCGAGCATGCGCAGTGCACCGGGTTCGCCCGCGCACAGCTGCGTGCGGTACCACGCCACGCCCAGTTCCGGACGCACCGGTGCGAACAGGCCCACCGCACAACCGAACTCGAACAAGCCCTGGCCGTGGCAGGCCACGATGGCGACGGTCGGCGCGGTGGGATCGGCAGCGTGGATGGGCATGGCCTGATGCTACCGGTGATGGTGCATGCCGCCGCGTGGCATGCGGTCATGAGGTGATGCCTGCGGGATATATGGCGGCAGGGGTCGGATCCGTTTCCTTCGAAAGGGATCCGACCCCATGCAAGCGCGCTGCCTAACGTCATTACCAGCGGTCATGTGGGTGGCCGGATGTTACGGCTGGGTGACGCGATCACGCCTGTCGTGGCGGGTGAACAGGCCTTTGAATGGAAGCGTGTTTCCGGCCCACCCCACGAGCCCCCATGCCTGCCGCCTACGCCCCCGTTCTGAGTCCTCTTGCTGTGTTGATCGCCGCCGCCCTGGTAGCGGCCCCCGTGCATGCGGCAGACGCCGGTGCGCAGCCGGCAACCACAGCGGCTGCCGCCAACGTCGCTGCATCCACCCTGGACGCAGTGGTGGTGACCGGCTCGCGCACCAGCACGCGCACGGTCAAGAACAGCTCCACGCCCATCGACGTGATCTCCGCCGAGGATCTTGCTGCGACCGGGCAGGCCAACCTGCTCGAAGCGCTGCAGCGCAGCCTGCCGTCGCTGAGCCAGATCGGTGGCTACCAGAGCGACCAGGAGAGCCTGATCCGCGGCTATCAGCTGCGCAATCTTTCACCGGGCTACACGCTGGTGCTGGTCAACGGCAAGCGCCGCAACGCCAGTGCGTATGTGAGCGGTGCCAACGGCGGCGGCTTTCCTGGCCACGCCTGGGCGGATCTGGCGCTGATTCCGGTGTCGGCCATCGACCACGTGGAAGTGCTGCGCGACGGTGCCTCCGCCATCTACGGCTCGGACGCGATCACCGGTGTGGTCAACGTCATCCTGAAATCGCAGGCACAGGGCGGTGAGGTGTCGGTGGAGAGCGGGCAGAGCATCGATGGCGACGGTACGCGTACCAGCGTGCGCGCCAACGTCGGCCTGCCCTGGGGCGAGGACGGCTTCGTCAATCTCTCGGGCGAGACCACGCGCCAGCACCACGCGATCCGGACGCGACGCTACATCGATGGCTATCTGAGCTATCCGGCGATCGATGCCAATGGCAACCGGGTCGCGTTGCGGCCGAACAACCGCCTGCCGGCCGGTGCGACGCCGGACCCTGCCGAGGCCACGCGCGATGCCGAAGCCAACACCATCCTCAGCTCACCGTCGTATGCGCTGAAGGCGTTTGCGGTGAACGTGGGCCATGGCCTGGGTGAGAGCGCGCAGTTCTACGCCAACGCCACTGCCAGTGACCGCACCGCGCAGGCGATCCAGAACTTCCGCCTGCCGGCCACGATCTTCACCACGTACCGGACACCGGGGGTGCTGAGCGTGTTTCCCGACGGCTTCCTGCCGGTGCTGGAGACCAAGGAAAAGCAGTACACCGGCACCGCCGGCGTGAAGGGGCAGCTGGCCGGCTGGGACTACGACGCCAGCCTGACCGGCAACCGCAGCACGGTGCGCACCTATACCCGCAACTCGGTGAACTACTCGCTGCCGTACCCGGGCTCGCCCACCGACTTCTATGACGGCAAGCTGGATTACCAGCAGGGCATTGCCAACCTGGACCTGCGCCGGGGCTTTGAGGTGGCGGCCTTTGCCTCACCCCTGGAAGTGAGTGCCGGTGCCGAGTACCAGCACGAGCGCTACGAGCGCGGGGCAGGGCAGTGGGAGTCGTACACCGGATTCGGTGCCGCTGCGTTTGTCGGCTACTCCACCGCCGACGCGGTGAAGGCCACGCGCAACAGCAAGGCGGTGTACGTGGGGGCGGCGACCAACGTCACCTCGCGCTGGTACCTGGATGCGGCCGCGCGCTGGGAAGACCATTCGGACTTCGGCAGCGTCTCGACCGGACGCTTGACCAGCCGCTTCGACATCACCGACGCACTGGGCGTGCGTGCGACGGTCAGCAACGGCTTCCACGCGCCAAGCCTGGGCGCGCAGTTCTACCAGGCCACGGGCAGCTGCCCGTGCGGTACGACGCTGGTGGCGCAGGTGTCCTCGCCCGCTGCGGTGGCACTGGGTGCCACCCCGCTGAAACCGGAGAAGGCCACCAACTACAGCATCGGCGTGACCTGGGACCCGAGCCCGGCCTTCCACCTGGCCGTGGATGCCTACCAGATCGACATCCGCGGCCAGCTCGGCCAGTCCAGCCAGATCGGCTACAACGCGCAGGATCCGGCGCGCATCACCGACAACAGCGGCACCGTATTGACCTCCGCGCAGAAGAACACGATCGATGCGCTGCTGGGTTCGGCCGGCATCAGCATCCTGCCGGGCGACGCGTTCTATGCCAGCTACTTCACCAACGTGGGCGATACCCGCACGCGCGGCGTGGAGTTGACGCTGGAGGCGAACCAGGACACATCGTGGGGCAAGCTGCGCTGGAGCTACGCCGCCAACGTCGGACGCACCACGATCCGCAGCGTCAGCGCCATTCCTGCGGCGCTGCAGGGGCTGCCCAACATCAACCTGCTGACGAGGTCCGGTGAGTACGCATTGCGCTTCCGTACGCCCAGCTACACCCAGGTGGCCGGACTGGGCTGGCAGAACGGACGCTGGCGCTCGAATGTGGACGTTACCTACTACGGGTCGATCAAGCGCCTCAACAACGGCGTGGAATACAGGCAGCCACCGGTGCTGGTGACCAACCTGTCCGGCGGTGTGGAGCTGGGCGCGGGCTGGAGTGCGGCGCTGGGCATCAACAACGTGTTCGACAAGCGCACCCGCAAGGTGCCGGAGTACGCGCGCAGCGCCACCGACGTGGCCAGCATCGAGACCACCTGGGACAGCGGTGACGTGCTCAGCAGGATCGGCGCGTTCTGGTACGGGCGGGTCAATTACCGGTTCTGAGGTTCAGGCATGGCGTCGCCGGCCAGCGTCCGGCGTTACCGAGGAGAGTGGCATGTCATCTGGGTTGAAGATTGTTGCGTTGATCGGTTCGCCAACGGCATCGGTGAATTCGCGCACGCTGTTGCTGGTACGGCACCTGCTGGAGGCGCTGCAGCAGCGCCTGCATGCCAGCGTGACACTGGTGGAGCTGGCGCCGATTGCGCGCGCGCTGGGGCAGACGCTGTCGCGCAGCGAGGCCGAGCCCGCGGTGGAGCAGGCGCTGGCCACCCTCGAGGACGCCGAGCTGCTGGTGGTGGCCGCACCGGTCCATCGTGGCTCGTACCCGGGGTTGTTCAAGCACCTGGTGGACTTCATCGACCTCGAGGCGCTGGTGGATACCCCTGTGCTGCTGGCGGCCACCGGGGGCAGCGAGCGGCATGCGCTGGTGATCGACCATCAGCTGCGACCGTTGTTCAGCTTCCTGCAGGCGCATACGTTGCCCATCGGCGTGTACGCCACACCAGCCGATTTCGATGGCGAGCAGATCAACAGCGCGGCGTTGCAGGCGCGCATCCAGTTGGCTGCCGAGCGCGCTGCCGGGCATCTGCTGCCGCATGCCGCCAGCGGGCCGGCGCCCCTGCTCCGCATCGCCTGAGCTGCCCATAACGGCCAGCAGTCTGCTTATTGCCAACCTGCATCTGCGTG
Source organism: Stenotrophomonas sp. Steno-C15 (assembly GCF_056393265.1). Classification (NCBI taxonomy): domain Bacteria; kingdom Pseudomonadati; phylum Pseudomonadota; class Gammaproteobacteria; order Lysobacterales; family Lysobacteraceae; genus Stenotrophomonas; species Stenotrophomonas sp. Steno-C15. The sequence continues at coordinate 97,698 of NZ_JBWJPF010000011.1, read as the reverse complement.
GCCGGATCCGACCGGCGATTGTCGCCAGCAGGTACGGGCGCGGCGCACAGCTTCTCTAGCATCGATAGCGAAACGGCACTTCATTGCCGGCCCAGACGAGGACGAACCCGTGGCTGCAGCTGCCTCCCCCAAACCCATCCTGTTCCTGCTTGATCGCGAGTTCGTCGACGGCCAGTTGCCGGGCCAGCGCTTCTTCTGCCGGCACAGCCTGCTGCTGGAAGGCGCGCTGTCCAGCATCGACGGCCTGGATGCACAGCTGGACGTGCGCCGCATCGGCTTCGCGCGGCCACGCCGCGAGGTGATCGCGGCGGTGGGCGAGCAGGACCAGTCGCTGCCGAAGCTGGTGCTGCCGCAGGGCGTGCGCAGCGAACACGCCAACGGTGCCTACCAGGACCGGCAGTACGTGACCGGTGCCGAGCCGATCCTGGCCGCACTCAATGGCCTGCTTGGCATTCCTGTGGCCCACCCCTGAGCGAGGACGCGGACATGAGCTACCTCATCAGCGTGCTGGACAAGAGCCCGGTGGCCGAAGGCGCAGGCGCCGAGCAGGCGCTGCGCAACAGCCTGCAGCTGGCCCAGCGTGCCGAACAGCTGGGCTACCACCGCTACTGGTTTGCCGAGCATCACGCCGCACCGACCCTGGCCAGTCCGGCGCCGGAGGTGCTGGCGGCATGGGTGCTGGCACAGACCCGGCGCATCCGCATCGGCAGCGGTGGCGTGATGCTGCGCCACTATGCGCCGTACAAGGTGGCCGAGAACTTCAACCTGCTGGCGGCGCTGGCGCCCGGACGCGTCGACCTGGGGGTGGGCAAGGCACCCGGTGGCCTGCCGGCGTCCACCGCAGCGCTGGCCGCCGGGCGGCCGGCCTTCGCCGACTTCGACCAGCAGCTGCGCGATCTGGAAGGATTCCTGTCCGGCTCGCTGGCCGAAGATCATGCGCATGCCAATGCGCAGGCGCGGCCGGTGCCGCAGGTAGCGGCCGAGCGTTTCCTGCTGGGCGCCAGCCCGCAGAGCGCACGGCAGGCGGCGGAGCTGGGCTGGCGCTTCGTCTATGCCGCCCATTTCGACGGCGACCCGAAGCACATCGAAGCGGCGTTCGAGGCCTATCGCGCCGTATCCACGCAGCCGCCGTTGCTGGCCACCGTCGCTTTCGCGGCGCCCACCAGCGAAGCGGCGGCGCGCCATGTCGGCGCATTGCGTGTCTACAAGCTGCACCTCGGCCCGGGGCAGACGGTGAACCTGCCCAGCCCGGACGCCGCGGCCGAGTATGCCCGCCAGGTGGGCGTGACCGACTTCCGTATCGAAGAGACGCGGCCCAGCGTGCTGTCGGGCGACGCGCAGCAGGTGCGCGGGGAACTGGACGCACTGCACCGCCGCTTCGGCGTGGGCGAATTCATCCTCGATGCGCCGGTGGCCGACCTCGACGCACGCCTGGCATCCCTTGAACTGCTGTCGCCCGCGCCACGCGCGGCGGTGGCCTGACCTGCAGGAGCGATACCCATGAGCAAGACACCGCGCCCCATCCCGTTCGGCATCATGCTGCAGGGACCGGGCAGCCACATGCATGCGTGGAAGCATCCGTCCAACCCGGCAGATGCCAGCGTGAACCTGGACTTCTACATCGACATCGCGCGCACGGCCGAAGACAACGGCATCGCGTTCGGCTTCGTTGCCGATGGGCTGTACATCAACGAGAAATCGATCCCGCACTTCCTCAACCGCTTCGAGCCGATCTCGCTGTTGTCCGCGCTGGCCACGGCGACGAAGAAGATCGGCCTGGCCGGCACGCTGTCCACCTCCTACAGCGATCCGTTCACCGTGGCCCGGCAGTTCGCCTCGCTGGACCTGATCAGCGGTGGGCGCGCCGGCTGGAACGTGGTGACCTCGCCGCTGGAAGGATCGGGCCGCAACTACGGCCGCCCGCATCCGGAACATGCGCTGCGCTACCAGATCGCCGACGAATACCTGGAGGTGGTGCAGGGCCTGTGGGATTCATGGGACGACGATGCCTTCATCCGCGACCGCGAACAGGGCACCTTCTTCGCCACCGACAAGTTCCGCCGCCTCGACCACAAGGGCCGCTTCTTCCAGGTCGAAGGCCCACTGAACATCCAGCGCTCCGCGCAGGGGCAGCCGGTGATCTTCCAGGCGGGCTCGTCCGACGACGGCATCGCGCTGGCCGGCAAGTATGCCGATGCGGTATTCACCCACTCGCCCTCGCTGGAAGAAACCCGTGCCTTCACCCAGAAGGTGAAGAACTCGGCCATCGCCCACGGGCGCAGCGGCAATGACGTTAAGATCTTTCCGGGCATCGGGCCGATTGTCGGCCACACCGCCGAGGAGGCCGAAGCCAAGTACCAGGCGATTGCCGCACTCGCGGGCCTGGACGATGCGCTGGCCTACCTCGGGCGCTTCTTCGACCATCACGATTTCACCCAGTACGATCCCGACGCGCCGTTCCCCGAGCTGGGCGAGATCGGCAGCAATTCGTTCCGCTCCACCACCGACCGCATCAAGCAGGATGCCCGCGAGCAGGGCTTGAGCCTGCGCCAGGTCGCGTTGCAGGCGGTGAGCCCGCGGCCCAACTTCATCGGTACACCCGAGCACGTGGCCGACGAGTTGATCCGCTGGTTCGAGGCGGGCGCCAGCGATGGCTTCATTCTGGGGTTTGCGGCGCAGCGCGAGGGGCTGGACGATTTCGTGACGCTGGTACTGCCGATCCTGCAGGCGCGCGGGTATCACCAGCGCGAACTGGAGGGGAAGACGCTGCGCGACCACCTGGGCCTGCCGTACAAGGCCAGCCGTCATTCGACGGCCGCCGAACCGGCGCGGAAGGTGGGGTGAGGCGATGAACGTACTGCGCCGGGCATCGTTGACTGTGGCGCCCACCGGGCCGACGGGCGTGCTGCCTGAAATTGTCGCACGCGCCGATGAGGCCATCGCCATCCGCCACGACCTGCATCGACACCCGGAGCTCGCCTTCGAGGAGCATCGCACCAGCGCACGCGTAGCCGAACTGCTGCAGCAGTGGGGCTATACGGTGACCACGGGCGTCGGTGGAACCGGTGTGGTCGGAACGCTGCAGCGGGGGCAGGGTAGCCGCCGGCTCGGGCTGCGCGCCGACATCGATGCGCTGCCGATCCAGGAAGCGTCCGGGCTGCCTTACGCCAGCCAGAACGAAGGACGGATGCACGCCTGCGGTCATGATGGCCACACTGCGATCCTGCTGTCGGCGGCGCATTACCTGGCCCGGCACGGGCGCATCGATGGCACCCTGCAACTGGTGTTCCAGCCGGCGGAAGAAACCGGCTCCGGTGCGTCAAGGATGCTCGCCGACGGCCTGTTCGAGCGTTTTCCGGTGGATGCGATCTATGGACTGCACAACTGGCCGGGTGTGCCGGCGGGGCACTTCGGCTTTGTCGACGGACCGGCGATGGCATCGGTGGACTGGGCACGGTTGAGGGTGATCGGCAAGGGCGGGCATGGTGCGGAACCACAGGGAAGCGTGGATCCGATCCTCGCCGCCGCGCACATCGTCACCGCACTGCAGAGTGTGGTGTCGCGCAATGTGGACCCGCGGCAGATGGGCGTGGTGACGGTTGGTTCGATCCACGGTGGGCAGGCGGCCAACGTGATTCCCGACGTGGTGGAGCTGACCCTGACCGTACGCGCCTATCTGCCCGACGTTCGCGACACGCTGCGCCGTCGCGTGACCGAGCTTGCCGAGCAGACCGCCGCCGCGTTCGGGGCGCGCGCCGAGATCGAGTTCCCGCGTGGCTTCCCGAGCGTGATCAACCATCCGCAGCAGACCGCCTATATCCGTGAGGTGGCGCTGCAGGGATTCGGCGCAGGGCAGGTGCTGGATGCCTTCGCGCCGCGCACCGCCAGCGAGGACTTCGCCTTCCTGCTGCAGGCCCGGCCCGGAAGCTTCGTGTTCGTCGGCAACGGTGACAGTGCGCCGCTGCACAGCCCGCGCTACGTGTTCAACGATGCGGCCATCGCCCCTGCCGCCAGCCTCTGGGCGCGGCTGGCCGAACACTATCTGGTGGAGGACGCAGCATGAGTACGGCACCGTTCGAGGAGCGCTTCCTCTACACCTCGGTGGACGATCCACTGGCGCGGCCACTGTTCGATGGGCTCGAACAGGAGTACGACAGTCGTTACGCCGATGTGCGGCGACGCATCGGTGGCAGTGCGCGCGAGGAGCTGCAACGCTATCCAGCGCAGGCATTCGCTGCGCCGGTGGGAGCGTTCGTACTGCTGCTGCGTGAGGGCGTGGCCGTTTCCGGCGGCGCGTTCATGCCTCACCGCGACCCGGATACGGCCGAGTTCAAGCGCATCTGGACACTGCCTGGCCTGCGCCGCCAGGGCATCGCCCGGCGCGTGCTGCAGGAGCTTGAAGACCAGGCCGCACGCCAGGGCTATCGCCGCGTATACCTGACCACCGGCTTCCGCCAGCCTGAGGCGGTCGGCCTGTACCTGAGCCATGGCTACACCGCACTGTTCGATCTGTCTGCCGACCCGGAATCGATCGCCCATCTGCCGTTCGAGAAGCAGCTGCGGGCACCGGCGCGTCCGCCGGCATCAAGCACTGCCGCCGTGCAGGGAGTCCACGCATGAGTACGCCGTCCACCGCGATCGAGGGTCTGGCCGCGCGTCCGGCACCGGCATTGAAGATCGTGCCGGCGCGGCATCCGCTGCAGGTGTTCGGCACGGTCCTGGCGCTGGCATTGATCCTGATCGGGCTGCAGTCGGTACTCGGCAATCCACGTTGGGGCTGGGGCACCTTCGCCGAGTGGTTCTTCGCCCGCCCGGTGCTGGAAGGGCTGGGTCGCACGCTGTTGCTGACCGCGCTCGGCACCGGCCTGGGCTTCGCGCTGGGCACGCTGCTGGCGCTGGCACGGGTATCCGGCTCGCCATTGCTGTCGGCGGTATCGTGGGGCTACGTCTGGTTGTTCCGTTCGATTCCACTGCTGGTGCTGTTGCTGCTGCTGAACAATCTGGGCTATCTGTACAGCACGATCGAACTGGGCATTCCGTTCACCGGCATCAGCCTGTTCTCGTATCCCACCACCCAGCTGATCGGTGTGTTCACGGCTGCGGTGCTGGGCCTGACACTGAACCAGGCGGCGTTCTCGGCCGAGGTGATCCGCGGTGGCATCCTCTCGGTCGATCACGGCCAGTATGAAGCAGCGGCCGCGCTGGGCCTGCCGCGTGGCCGCCAGGTGCGGCGCATCATCCTGCCGCAGGCGATGCGTTCGATCCTGCCGGCCGCCTTCAACGATGTGATCGGCCTGGCCAAGAGCACGTCGGTGGTCTACGTGCTGGCGTTGCCGGAGCTGTTCTACACCGTGCAGGTGATCTACCGCCGCAACCTGGAGGTGGTGCCACTGCTGATGGTGGCCACGGTCTGGTACCTGGTGATCCTGACCGTGCTGTCGCTGCTGCAGCGGCGCGTGGAGCAGCGCTTCGCGCGTGGCCAGCTGCAGCGTGAGCGCAGCGTGTCGCGGGTATCCTCGCCCGCGCCGCGTGCGGCATCGCCGGTTGCGGTGCGGCCGCGCATCGCGAGCGCGGCCGAGGCCGGACAGGGAGCGCCGATATCGCTGCACGGTGTCGGCAAGGCGTTCGACGGGCAGCCGGTACTGGAGGACATCACCCTGGAACTGCGCGGCGGCAGCGTAACGGTGCTGATCGGCCCGTCCGGTGCCGGCAAGTCGACGCTGCTGCGGCTGATCAACCACCTGGAGCGCGCCGACACCGGCTTCGTCAGCGTCGGTGGCCAGCTGATCGGCTATCGCCGTGACGGCGACACCCTGTACGAGCTGCCGGAGCGCGAGATCCGCCGCCGTCGTGCCGAGGTGGGCATGGTGTTCCAGGGCTTCAACCTGTTCCCGCACCTGACCGCGCTGGAGAACATCATCGAGGCGCCGATGGCGGTGCGCGGTGTGCCGCGTACGCAGGCCGAACAGCAGGCGCGCGTGCTGCTGGAGCGCGTCGGTCTGGCGGACAGGGCCGATGCGTTCCCGCGCCAGCTGTCAGGTGGCCAGCAGCAGCGCATCGCCATCGCCCGTGCACTGGCCCTGCAGCCGAAGGTGCTGCTGTTCGATGAGCCGACGTCGGCGCTGGACCCGGAACTGGTGGCCGAAGTGCTCAGCGTGATCGAAGAGCTCGCCCGTTCCGGCACCACGCTGGTGATCGTCACCCACGAACTCGGCTTCGCCCGCCGCGTTGCCGACCACGTGGTGATGATGGACCAGGGCCGGGTGATCGAGCAGGGCACGCCCGAGGCCATATTTGAACACCCGCGCCAGCAGCGCACCGCCGATTTTCTCGCCAAGACCCTCTGATCCGGATGTGACCCCCATGAGTCCTGCAACGTCCCGTCGTCCCTCGCGCAGCACCCTGCTGGTCATCGCTGTGCTGGTCATCGGCATTGCCGGCATCGTCTATTCCCGTGCACGGCAGGGATCGGAGGCCGTGCCCGCAGCGACCAGCAGCCTGGCCGGTGCCGGCGCGCCAGCGCTGCGGGGGACGGTGGATCCGAAAGCGCAGGCGCTGGTTCCGGCGGACTTCCGCTTCGTGACGCCGGGCACGTTGACCGTTGCGACGCATCCCGGTCAGTTGCCGCTGGCCGACTATGGCGCCGACAGCAAGGAAGTGATCGGCATCGAGCCGGACATCGCACGGCTGGTGGCCGATGCGCTGGGCCTGAAGCTGGTGGTGGTGCCGGTCGCCTGGGCCGACTGGCCGCTGGGACTGGAGTCGGGCAAGTACGACGCAGTGCTGTCCAACGTAACCGTGACCGAAGAGCGCAAGAAGAAGTTCGACTTCTCCAGCTACCGTTATGACCTGCTCGGCATCTATACGCGCACCGACGGGCCCATCCAGAAGATCGAGAAGCCGGCCGATGTCGCTGGCCTGAAGGTGGTGGTCGGTGCCAGCACCAACCAGGACCAGATCCTGCGGCAGTGGGATGCACAGAACATCGCGGCCGGGCTGGAGCCGGTGCAATACCAGTACTTCGATGATTCGGTGGTCGGCCGCCTGGCCGTGATCACCGGCCGGGCCGATGTGTCGTTCGAACCCAACGCCACCGGCGCGTACTCCGCGCGCGATGGCAAGGTGCGGCGCGTTGGCCTGTTTCCGGGCGGTTGGCCGAACGCTGCTGCGATCTCGGTCACCACGCGCAAGGGCAGCGGCCTGGCCGATGCGGTGACCCAGGCGCTCAATACCCAGATCGGCAGCGGCACCTACGCACAGGCACTGGCGCGCTGGAACGTGACCGAGGAAGCCGTGCCGCAGTCGCAGACCAACCCGCCGGGCTTGCCGGATCTCTGACGCCGGGCATGCCCCGGCACCAAGGCTGCTTCTGTAGAGCCGAGCCATGCTCGGCTGCTCTACCAACGCGCCTCCAGCGTCCTGAACGGCTTCGCCAACCGCACACCCTCGGCATCGAAGTCGGAAACGCTATGGCCGTCCACGCGCACCTGCTTCGGTGCCGTGTGCGCGGGCCACCAGACCTTGACGGCCGTGGCGCTGCGCAGCCCTTCGCCGAGCGTCACGGTCAGCGTACCGTCGCGTTGCTGTGCCTGCATCCGCAGCGTGCCGTACGCCGTCGGCAGGCGCTCCACCGCAAGGCCATCGCCGGCCAGCCAGGAGGGCGGCGTGCCCGGCAGCAGTGACAGGGCATCGTCGTCCTCGCGCATCAGCATCCCGAACAGGGTGCGGCCGTATTCGGCACCGATCCAGGTGTGCGGCATGTCGCCCAGGTAGCGCGGAAAACGCAGCCGTGAGTGCACGACTTCGGCCAGCACCTGCCATTGCAGCGGGCGACGGTCGCGCAGCAGGCCCTGCAGCAGTTCGTCGGCCGCTGCGGGCTGGCCCAGATGCACATAGCTCAGGACGTTGCGGATTTCATAAGGGGTGTACGCATACAGCGCACCGGGCTGGTTGCGCTTGCGGACGTCGTCAAGATAGCGGGCAAAGGTGGTGCGCAGCGCATCAGCCGGCAGCACGCTCTGCGCACCGGTGGGATCCAGCGCGATGGAGACGCCGGTCGGGTCGCCATCGCCAAGATCGGCGGAGGAGGGAATGAAATCGATGCCCTTCCACGCCATCGTCGCGCGGATCGAAGCGTGCAGTGCGTCATACAGCGCCTTGTACTGCCCGCGTGCCCAGGTGGCGGTGGCGTGGTCGCCGAGTGATTCAGCCAGCCATGCGCCGTCATGCCAGCCCTTCAGGCCCCAGTAGTCGTCCCAGTAGCTGTGGGTGGGAGAGGGATAGCCCTCGTGGCTGATCGACGGTGCCAGGATGCCGGCAAAGCGTTCCGGCGCCGGTTGATCGGCCTTGTAACCGGGTACCAGCGTGCGCTCACGCAGTTCCTGCAGGAAGCGCAGCGCGGCCTTCACTTTCGGCAGGTACGCACGCACGGACTCGGGGCCACCGTCGAGGCGCGCGACATCGGCCACCAACGCGACGTACTGGCCCTGGCTGTCGTACTCGATGTCCGATCCGAAGCCGGTGTTGACGCTGCCATCGTCATTGAGGATCGGCGACACCAGGCCGTTGGCATGTACCCCGTGTTCGCTGTACCACGCCAGGTAGTCGCGTGCGACCTTGGCTTCGCCCATCCGCAGCAGCACCGCCGAGGTGGCCATGCCGTCTCGGATGAAGGAGCGGTTGTAGTTGCGCGGGCCGGGTTGCATGGCCGGGCCGGTCTGGTTGATCAGCATGTACGCGGCCTGGGCACGCAGCATGTCGACCAGCGACGGATCGGGCAGGCGCAGGCCGACCTGGCCCAATCGTGCCTGCCAGTCCGCGGAGGCTTCGGCGGCCAGCGTCTCGAAGCCGGCATCGGCATCGCCTGGCAGGCGCGCGAGGTCCAGTGCCGGTGGCTCCGGCAGTGCGCCCTTGGCGTCGGCCGCCGCCGTACCCAGCGGGAAGGCGACGACCACGGATTGGCTGGCGCCGGGCGCCAGTGTGATCCGGTAGTCCAGCGCCGCCGCCGCCAGCCCACGCGCATCGGTGGCCTGGCGTGCGCCGGGCAACCGGCCCGAAGCGATGGCGGAGGTGATCTCGGTTTCGCCGTTCGGGCCGAACGGTGCCGCGCCGGAGGCGCTGACCGCCGACAGCGAGTGCAGCAGGGTACGACCATTGACGCGCACGCTCTGGCCGTCGATGGCCACGTCGCGGATCGGCGACAGGCCACCGTTCTGCCACGGCGGGTTCATCTGCATCGGCCGCACCACCAGGCTCAGCGTGCCCTCGACCGGCGTGGTACCGGTATTGCGCAGTCGATGCCGGAGGAAGGTGACGGGCTGGCCGTCGCGCTCGATCGCGAACGCTTCGCTGCGCAGTTCCAGACCGGGTTGCGGCGACCAGGCGGCCGAGGGCATCGGCTTCCAGCCGTCGCGCAGGGCATGCTGCACGGTCTGTTCCGCGGCACCGGCGGCACGCCCATCGGCATTGCGCCAGATCGGCTGCACCAGCGGTGCGCCCTTGAATGCCTCGATGTTGCCGTATTCGTCGAAGATCGACTTCTGCCGTCCGGCATGCACGCCCACGGCCGTCCAGTACGTCTGCTGCATCTGCAACGACGCCGGGAACAAGCCACGCTGCGCGCCGCTGGCGGCGATCTGGTACTGCTTCATCGGCGTCATCACGGCCTTTGGGCCGAGCAGGCGCAGGCGCGTGACCTGTGGCGAGGGCCCGTCGACGATGAGCCGCAGGGCACGCACATCGTGCACCGTATCGCTGGCCAACCAACTCTGGGCATGGCTGGCGGCCTGCGTGTCCTGCGCCAGCGGCTGCCAGCGCCCCTGCGCATCCTGGGCCTGCAGGCGTGCGGCGCCACGCTGGCCCGCCCACTCCACCGCCAGGCCGGTGCCCGGCTGAGCGCGCGGCAGGGTGATTTCAAGCACATGGCTGCCCTTGCCATCGGTAGGGAGGGCGACGCCGCTACCGCCTTGCCACAACGCGGCTGCCTGTGCGCTGTCGAGTCCGTGCACGCGTGCACTGAGCGTGGCGTCCAAGGGTTCCATCTCGAAGATGGAGACCCCCCAGTCCGACGTGCGCTGGGGACTGGCCAGCCTCAGATAGCGCGCCTGGCGCGGTTCGAAGTACAGCGTCTCCACATCGCCCAGCGAGTCGGCCATGGTGTAGGCGGTCTGCCACTGCCGGCCGTCCATCGAGGTCTGCAGCGTGTAGCCCTCGGGATTGGAGACATCCCAGGTCAGGCGCGCGCCCCCGAGCAGGGCAGGCGCGCCCAGATCGATCTGGAACCAGTGTCCGGGGCTGAAGGCGCCGCCGGTGACCGTCTTCGGGTCGTTGTCGATCAGATGGCCGATGGCCATCGCCGGGACCTGCTGTGACGAGCTGCTGGCCTGCCACTGGCTGCGCGGTGGCAGTGTCTGCGCCTGCGCGGCGGAGGCCATCACGGCCAGTGGCAGCAGAGCGCGCGCGGCGTAGCGCAGGCAGGCGGAGGAGGGGCGGGAGCGATCAGCACGCAGCGTCATTTCGACAGCCTTGGAGGTTCGGCCAGGATCGGGCAGGCGCTACGCTAGCAGGGGGTGTAATCGTTTACATGACGCGCTGCAATAGGGGAGAGTGCGGACGCGTGGCGCGACGCCCTGCAAGGCGTCGCGACAGCCATCGTCCTTAAGGTCACTGCCTGCACGAACCGGCGCCCCGTGACAGCAGCGCCCAGGCAAGCTCAGCGCAGCGCCACCTGTTCCCACCAGCGCGTGCCTGCCTGCGGCGCCTGCATGTCCAGCGCCTCGCCCATCATCGGCGTGGCGACCGGCACATCGTGCGCGGCCGCCAGCGCGGTGATGCGCTCGAAGGGCTGTTGCCAGTCGTGCAGGGCCAGGTCGAAGGTGCCGTTGTGGATCGGCAGCAGCCACTTGCCGCGCAGGTCCAGATGGGCCTGCAGCGTCTGCTCCGGCTGCATGTGCACGAACGCCCAGCGCGGATCATATGCGCCGGTCTCGATCATGGTCAGATCGAACGGGCCGTACTTCTCGCCGATGGCCTTGAAGCCATCAAAGTAGCCGGTGTCACCACTGAAGAAGATGCGGAAGTCGCCGTCCTGGATGACCCACGAGGCCCACAGGCTGCGGTCGCTGTCGCCCAGGCCGCGGCCGGAGAAGTGCTGGCCGGGTGTGGCGGTCAGGCGCAGGCCATCGGCTTCGGTCGATTGCCACCAGTCCAGCTGTTCGACCTTGTCCGCGTCCACGCCCCAGGCGATCAACTGATCACCCACACCCAGCGGCGCGATGAAGCGCGTGGTCTTGCCCGCCAGCTGCATCACCGCAGCGTGATCCAGGTGGTCGTAATGGTTGTGCGAGAGGATCACGCCGGCGATCGGCGGCAGCTGTTCGATGCTGATCGGCGGGGCGTGGAAGCGGGCAGGGCCCATCCACTGCACCGGTGACGCCCGTTCGGAGAAGACCGGGTCGGTCAGCCAATACTGGCCGCGCAGCTTCAGCAGGATCGTCGAATGCCCCAGCCGGAACAGGCTGCGATCCGGCGCGGCTTCCAGCGCGGCACGATCCAGCGCCTGCACCGGAATGGCGCCCGCGGGTACGGTCCCCTTCGGCTTGTTGAACAGGAAGGTCCACCAGATCTCCAGCCCGTTGCGCAGGCCCATCGCCGGCCGCGGCAGTACGTTGTGGAACTTGCCCTCGCGGTATTGCGGGGAGTCGGGGAAGTCAGGGAGGGACCAGGACTTGCAGAAGGTGTAGGCGGTCACGGCGAGGATTCCAAGCAGGAGGACAAGGAGCAGGCGCTTCATGGGTGACGTCCGCAGGGTACACTGCACAGTGTAGTTTCCTGCTGCGGAAAAGTATACTCATCGGTGTAAAATGGGGGTATCCGTTCAGTTATCTGGTGTCGCCATGTCCCGTCCGCCGCAGCGCCTGACCGACCGCAAACGCGAGGCCATCGTGCGCGCGGCGGTGGACGAATTCCGCACGGCCGGCTATGAGGCCACCAGCATGGACCGGATCGCGGCAGCGGCCGGTGTATCCAAACGCACGGTCTACAACCACTTCCCCAGCAAGGAAGAACTGTTCTCGCTGATTCTTGAGGAACTGTGGGAACGCAGCATGGCCGGCGTCGAGCTGCCCTACCGTGCGGAGCAGCCGCTGGAGCCGCAGCTGCTCGCGTTGCTGGAGCAGAAGCTGGAACTGCTGGGTGATGCCAATTTCATCGACCTGGCCCGCGTTGCCATGGCGGAGATCATCCATTCACCCGAACGTGCGCAGGCAATCGTCTGTCGCATGGGCGAGAAGGAGAGTGGGGAAAGCGCCTGGATCCGTGCAGCGATCGCCGATGGCCGGCTGCGTGCGGTCGATCCCGAATTCGCCGCCCATCAGCTGCATGGACTGGTGAAGAGTTTCGCCTTCTGGCCGCAGGTAACGATGGGGCAGGCGCCGCTGGGGGCCGACGAGCGCGCGCGGGTGGCGGCATCGGCGGTCGCCATGTTCCTGGGCCACTACGCGCGCTGACGCCGTGGCAACCGCGTCGGCATGGCTCGCCCGGCCCGCAAGCACAGTGCTGTGACGGACATGTCTGTGCCGTCGATGCGCCATCTGCGATAGTGACGTCGGGTATCAATGCACGATTGCTTCCATGTCATCCGCTTCGGCGCGCCATATCGGCGAAGTCCTGCAACAGTCCTATGGCATCACCACCGCCGCCGTGGTGCCTCGCCCGGTTGGCGCAGACGCCAATGCCAGCGTTTACCGCATCGACGCGCGACGCGGTCAGTGGTGGTTGAAATGCCGCACCTACCAGGTGCAACCGGCGGTCTGGGACACGCTGCATTGGCTGCGGGGCACCCTGGGCATCGAGGAGATCGTGGCGCCCTGGCCGGCATTGACCGGCGGCGCGTCGGTCCAGCGCTGGGGCCTGCAGTTCACGCTGTTTCCCTACATCGAGGGCCAGTCCGGTTTCGAGGCGCCGCTCAGCCATGCGCAGTGGCTGCGCCTGGGCAACGTGCTGCGCCGGCTGCATGACGCTGAGGTGCCCGAATCGCTGCAACGCGCGCTGCCGACCCTGCGCCTTGAAGCGGATGCGTTGACCACCGTTGGGCGCTGGCTGCAGCCGGGCGATGCCTTGCCGGTCGCGCAGGATCGGTTGGGCAGCGCGTTCCTGGCCGTCTGGGAGCTGCGCCGCGAACGCATTGCCGAGGTCCACCGCCGCGCGTCGGAACTGCACGATGAACTGCGCGACGAACGGCCGCCGCTGCGGTTGTGCCATACCGACCTGCATGCGGGAAACCTGCTGATGGGTAACGAGGGCAACCTTCACCTGATTGATTGGGATGGCCTGTCCCTGGCGCCGCGCGAGCGTGATCTGATGTTTCCCGGCGCGGCGGTGGGTGGACGCTGGGGGCGCGAACGTCCGCTCGGTTTCGTGGAAGGGTATGGCCCGGACCTGGGGGACCCACGCTGGATCGCCTGGTACCGGCACTGGCGGATCCTGCAGGACCTGATCGAGTTCGAACAGGTGCTGCTGGGGGGCGACGCACTGGAGCGCTCGCCGCAGCTGCGCCGTCAGTCGCTGCATTACCTGGGCGAACAGTTCGCGCCGGGCAATGTGTTCGACGCAGCCGAACGCGCGTATCGCGCGCTGGACGCGTCGCCGCTGCAGCGTTGACGGTGGATCATTCGGCGGGCTTGGCCGCCGCTGACGCCGCCGCCGTCGCCGCCCGCCGCGACAGCACGGCCTCGCGGTGGGCGATGTAAGCGTTGGCGGCCAGAATGATGCCCGCACCGACGATGGTCCAGCGGTCCACGGTCTCGTTGAACAGCAGCCACCCGCACAGGGTCACCAGCGGCAGCTGCAGGAAGCTGATCGGCGTCAGCGCCGACACTTCTCCCAGGCGCAGCGCACGCGTCCACAGCAGCTGGCCGACCGTGCCCATCACGCCGGTGACCAGCAGCCACAGCCAGGCCACGCCACTGGGCCAGACCCAGACAAACACTGCCGGAACCAGCGAAAGCGGCACCCAGAAGACGTAGGTATAGAGCACCACGGTATCGGCGCTGTCCACGCGGGTGAGCTGCTTGATCTGGATGGCCACCAGTGAACTCAGCACCGCAGCGGCGACGGCGACCAGGCTGCCAGCGGTGAAGCCGGTGGTGCCCGGCCGCACGATCACCAGCACACCGATGAAACCGACCACCACTGCGGCCCAGCGGCGCACACGCACGGTTTCGCCCAGCCACAGCACGGCGGCGATGGTGACGAACAATGGTGTGGAGTACGAGAGCGATACCGCCTGCGCCAGTGGCAGATGGCCCAACGCCCAGAACGCACACAGCATCGAACCCAGGCCGATCGCGCTGCGCACGAAGTAGCGTGGCAGCTGCTGGGTCTTCAGCGGCGCATGGCCCGGCCGCAGCAGCATCGGCAGCAGTGCCAGCAGGCCGAACGCGTTGCGGAAGAAGGCGACCTCCTGGGTCGGTACGTAACGGGTGGCGTAACGGATCGCCACCGCCATCATGCCGAACGCCAGGGTGCTGCCGAGCATCAGCAGCGCCGCCCGCATCGGGGTGGCGCCGGTGGAAAGGGCGGGGGTGTTCACCACTGTGCGCCGAGCAGGCGCGGCTCCGGTTCGATCGGTACGCCGAATTTCTCCAGCACTGACGCGGAAATGCGCCGCGCCAGCGCAAGCAGCTCGGCCCCGGTGGCGTTGCCATGGTTGACCAGGACCAGCGCATGGCTGGCAGCAACGCCTGCATCGCCCTCACGGAAGCCCTTCCAGCCGCAGGCCTCGATCATCCACGCTGCGGAGACCTTGCGCCGGTCCTCACGATCGGCCGGGAACACCGGCAGGTCCGGGAAATGCTGCAGCAGCACGTCGACCTGCTCCAGGGGCAGGACCGGATTCTTGAAGAAACTGCCGGCATTGCCCAGCACCTCCGGATCGGGCAGCTTGCGGCGGCGGATCGCGATGACTGCGTTGGCCACGTCCACGGCACTGGGCAGCTCCACGCCCTGCGCCTGCAGTTCTTCGCGGATGCCGGCATAGTCCATGCGCAGGTCGTGCAGCAAGGGCAGCTTCAGCTCGATGGCGGTGATCAGGTAGCGGTCTGCCTGCTGCTTGAACACGCTGTCGCGGTAGGCGAAGCCACACTGTTCGTTGTCCAGCCGCACCCAGGCCTGCTCGCGGCAGTCCCAGGCTTCCACTGCCTGGATGAACTCGCCGACCTGTGCGCCATAGGCGCCGATGTTCTGGATCGGCGCTGCACCGGCCGTGCCTGGAATCAGGGCCAGGTTCTCCAGCCCGGACAGGCCTTCCTGCAGCGACCACATCACCAGGCCGTGCCAGGGCACGCCGGCACCGGCGCGGATCACCGCATGATCGGCGCGATGCTCCAGGAAACTGATGTCGCGGTTGCCGAACACCAGCACGGTGCCAGGCAGATCGTCGGCGATCAGCACATTGCTGCCGCTGCCCAGTACCAGCAGCGGTCCGCCGGAAACCTCCGGTAGCGCCAGCACTTCCGGCAGCAGCGATGCGTCATGCAGCTCCAGCAGCTGCGCGGCATTGGCACGCACGTGGAAGGTGTTCAGCGCCTGCAGCGGCGCGTTCCGGGTCAATGTCCAGCGCAGCGGCGCGGCGGTGTCGAGTCCATCCATGGGGGCGCTCACAGCGGCGCCACCGCGCCACGGCTGGGCGCTTCGCGGCGGCGGCGGATCGCCTCCACGCATTCCGATACCAGCGCCGGCCCGCGGAAGATCAGGCCGCTGTAGCACTGCACCAGCGAGGCGCCCGCCGCCATCTTGGCCACTGCGTCGGCGCCGGACAGGATGCCGCCGACACCGACCAGCGGCACCGACTCGGGCAGGCGCGAGCGCAGCCGCCGCAGGACCAGGGTGGACTGTTCCAGGACCGGGGCACCGGACAGACCGCCGGCTTCGTTCGCCAGCGGATCGCCGGCCACCTTGCTGTGGTCGATCGTGGTGTTGGTCGCGATCACGCCGTCCACCTGCAGCTCGCCGAGCACGCGCGCAGCAGCGTCGATGTCGCGCTCGCTGAGGTCAGGCGCCACCTTCACCAGCATCGGTACGCGCCGGCCGTGCCGCGCGGCCAGGTCTTCCTGGCGATCACGCAGCTGGCTGACCAGCTGGCGCAGTGCGGTCTCCTCCTGCAGCTCGCGCAGGCCGGCGGTGTTGGGCGAGGAGATGTTGACGGTGATGTAGTCAGCCAGCGGGTACACCTTGTCGAGGCAGGCCACATAGTCGTCGACGGCCTGCTCGTTGGGGGTGTCCTTGTTCTTGCCGATGTTGATGCCGAGCAGGCCGCGACGGTTGCGCGCGCGCTCGACATTGCGCACCAGTGCATCCACGCCGGCGTTGTTGAAGCCCATTCGGTTGATGATGGCGTTGTGCGCCGGCAGCCGGAACAGTCGCGGCGTCGGGTTGCCCGCCTGTGGCCGCGGCGTGATCGTGCCGATCTCGACGAAGCCGAAACCCAGCGCGAACAGCGCATCGATGTGCTCGCCATTCTTGTCCAGGCCGGCCGCCAGGCCGACCGGATTGGGGAATGTCAGCCCGAACACGGTGCTCGGCAGCGGCGCGATGCGTGCGGCCAGCAGCGGCGTGGTGCCGGTGCGGTAGGCCACGTCCAATGCGGACAGGCCGATGCCGTGGGCGCGCTCGGCGTCGAGCGAGAACAGGAAGGGGCGGGCAAACGAATACATGCGTCGGTTCAGTCCAGCGTGCCGAGGAAGGCTCGGGTTCGATATTCAAAGGCGACCTGGCCGTTGACCGCGTGGGCCGCGAACAGATCCTGCAGTGCCGCCAGCATCGGCGCATGGCGCGGATGCCCGGGCTGTGGCGCATAGGAGGACGACAGCAGGCGGCCGCGCAGGGCGTCCAGATCCAGATGCTGCACGTTCGGCAGTTCCACCTGGCCGCGCAACCCGGCACCAAACCATGCCTGCATCGTGGCGTCATCCTGGTAGCGTTCGGCCACGGCGGAATAGTCCGTGCCGTAATCGAGCAGCAGCTGCTCATAGCCGACCAGGAACGGGCTGGCATCGAGCAGGCGTGAGTTCCAGTAGATCAGCGCCAGTCCGCCGGGGCGCAGGATGCGCTGCCATTCGACACGGACGGCGTCGGTGTCGAACCAGTGGAAGGCCTGCGCGGCACTGACCAGATCGACGCTGTGCTCTGCCAGGCCGGTGGCCTCGGCACGCCCATCGACGGCCTGGAACAACGGATATGCAGCCAGCCAGCCTTCGGCGGCGGCGCGCATGGCGGCGTTGGGTTCGACCGCGACCACAGGATGGCCGGTGTCGAGGAACAGACGGCTGGAAATGCCGGTACCGGCGCCGATGTCGGCCACCCGTGCATCGTGGTCGACGCCCATCGGTCCATGCAGCCATTCCATCAACGCCGGCGGGTAGTCAGGCCGGTAACGGACATAATCGGCGACGCGGCTGCTGAAGCGTTCGGTGCTGTCGGAGGAGGTCATGGCGTTCAGTTCGACAGTGCGGCGAGCCAGGCCAGGCCACCGAAGAAGAGGATGAAGGCCAGGACTGCCGCCAGGGCGGCTGCCACCATCACCCAGCCCAGCACCAGCCCGGTGACCGCCAGGCCATCGCCTTCGAGTTCATGCGGGCGGCGGCGGATCTCGGCGCGGGCCATGTGGCCGGTGACGATGGCGACGATGCTGGCCACGAAGGGCAGGACAGTCCAGGCGGCAATGCCCATGACCAGGCTGACCACGGCCAGGGCGCTTGTCTGTCGGGGTGCCACGCTCATCGGGTCCTCCTTGCAGTACGCACATGATAGTGCCTCCGTCCGGGCAATCCCATGGGCAGTGCCCGGCCCGAGCGGTTCAGCCCATCAGTACCTGGCCACCATCGACGTTCAGCACGTGACCGGTGATCCAGCGCGCCAGCGGCGAGCACAGGAACAGCGCGGCATCGGCAATCTCGCGTGGCTGGCCGAAGCGGCCGAACGGAATTCTTGCCAGGGTGCCGTGATACAGCGCCGGGTCGCTGGTTTTGCGCCGGTCCCACAGACCGTCGGCAAACTCGATGGAGCCCGGGGCGATCGCGTTGACCCGGATCCGGTCCGGCGCCAGTGCCAGCGCCTGCGACGTGGTGTAGTGCGAAAGAGCGGCCTTGGCAGCCGCATAGGGAGCGCCCCCCGGCCGGGGTTGCTGCGCGGCGATCGAGGAGAGGTTGAGGATGCAGGCGTCGCTCGATTCGCGCAGCCAGGGCAGGGCGAGCCGCGAGGCCCGCACCGCCGCCATCAGGTCGACCTGCAGGCTGGCGGCCCAGCCGTCTTCATCGTCTGCCATGCCGTAACCGGTGGCATTGTTGACCAGCACGTCGATGCCGCCCAGGAACGCTGCGGCCGCATGCAGCCAGGCGTCGATCTGGCCGGGGTCGGCCAGGTCGGCGGCAAAGGCGTGCAGTGATGCCCCCTGGGCCGCTGCGTCGGCCAGCAGGGCGTCGAGCCCCGCCTGACCTCGTGCGCAGACCGAGACATGGGCGCCGGCCGCAGCGAAGGCCAGGGCCATCTCACGGCCGATGCCTTTGCTGCCGCCGGCAACCAGCACCCGGCGGCCGCTGAAGTCGAGGATTGGAGCCCCCGCCGGGGCCCCACTCTCGGCGACGTCCGGGCCGGGATGCATCACAGGTCGAACTTGATGCCCTGGGCCAGCGGCAGCGAATCGGAGTAGTTGATGGTGTTGGTCTGCCGACGCATGTAGACCTTCCATGCGTCCGAGCCCGACTCGCGGCCACCACCGGTGTCCTTCTCGCCACCGAACGCGCCACCGATCTCCGCACCGGAGGTGCCGATGTTGATGTTGGCGATGCCGCAATCCGAGCCCGCAGCCGACAGGAAGCGTTCGGCGGTCTTCAGATTCTGGGTGAAGATCGACGAGGACAGGCCCTGCGGTACCCCGTTCTGCATGTCGATGGCTTCGTCGATGCTGTCGTAGGGCATCACGTACAGGATCGGCGCGAAGGTCTCGTGCTGGACCACGGCATCGCTGTTCTTCAGGCCGCTGACAATGGCCGGCAGCACGAAGTTGCCGGCGCGGTCGATGCGGGTGCCGCCGGTCTCGATGGTGCCGCCGGCGGCCTTGGCCTGGGCAATGGCGTCGAGGAACTGCTGCACGGCACCTTCGCTGTTCAGCGGACCCATCAGGTTGGCGGCATCGGTCGGGTCGCCGATCTTGCCTTCCACCTGCTTGTACGCCTTGACCAGCGTGGCCAGCACGTCGGCGTAGATCGAGCGGTGCACGATCAGGCGGCGGGTGGTGGTGCAGCGCTGGCCGGCCGTACCGACGGCGCCGAACACGATCCCCGGCACAGCCAGCTTCAGGTCGGCGGTCTCGTCGAGGATGATGGCATTGTTGCCACCCAGTTCCAGCAGGCAGCGGCCCAGGCGGCGCGCCACCTTTTCATTGACGGTGCGGCCGACCTGGGTGGAGCCGGTGAAGCTGATCAGCGGCACGCGACGATCATCAACCAGCTTTTCCGACAGTGCGGTGCCGGCATCGTTGACCAGGAAGAAGATGTCCGGGAAGCCGGCTTCACGCAGCGCGTCGTTGCAGATCTTCATCGAGGCGATGGCGGTCAGCGGCGTCTTGTTGGACGGCTTCCAGATGCACACGTCGCCGCAGATCGCCGCCAGGAATGCATTCCAGCTCCACACCGCGACCGGGAAGTTGAAGGCCGAAATGATGCCGACCAGGCCCAGCGGGTGGTACTGCTCGTACATGCGGTGGCCGGGGCGCTCCGAGTGCATCGTGTAGCCATACAGCATGCGGCTCTGGCCGACGGCGAAGTCGGCGATGTCGATCATCTCCTGCACCTCGCCATCGCCTTCCGGCTTGCTCTTGCCCATCTCCAGGGCAACCAGCGAGCCCAGCGCGTCCTTGTGCCTGCGCAGCGCCTCGCCGCACAGGCGCACGGCTTCGCCACGGCGCGGGGCAGGGGTGGTGCGCCACTGCTTGAACGCTTCCTGGGCGCGGGCGATCACCGTTTCGTATTCAGTCTCGGTGGTCGCACGCACCTGTGCGATCGGCTCGCCCGTGGTCGGGTTGACCGGGGTGATCAGCTCACCGCTGGCAGCGCTCGACCACTCCCCGTTGCCCAGGTACGTGCCAGCGTTGATCGCGTCCAGGCCAAGGGACTTGAGCAGCTCGGAAGACATGCAGACTCCTGTGTTTCGTTACGTTGTTTGGCGTCATCGCGGGCGGGTGGGGGGCGATGAACAGAACCGCCGATGGTAGCAGAGGGCGATGAGCGGCCTTGGTGCAGTGCAGGGTGCCAGGCCTGGCGGACGTGCTGGGACGGGACGTCCCGGGGGCGCCAATCGGGTTGATCCTTCGGGGCGTGATGGGATGATTCCGTGCATCAAACGTCAATTTCTGGACGCTGTCGGACGTAGTGCGAATCATTTTGACGCATTTTGAAATATTAAAAAATAGGAATAGTTCTAATGACTTAGGGTGGGTCGGGCGGGTGAATGGGCGCGCGACGGGCTGCCGCTTCCTACCAATTGCCTTTCACATCATCCACAATCACGTTCGACTTATTGACGCAATTCCGTCTGTTCGCACCGGCTTGGGGAGGCCTGGTATGCGACAGCCATCACAATTGTAGTGCTGGATCGGAAAACAGCTTGGAGAAGTGCAGTGCTACATGGATCGGTAGATGACCTCCCCGCAGAGCGTGCCGATGCCGGCCGACGCCGGGTCGAAGCCCGGGCGGCCCTGGAACTGGGGCTTCGCCTCGGAGACCTGTTGCTCCTGCCCGGCATGGCTGCATTGGCCCACGTCGTGTGCTATGGCACGCCGGCGCCCAACCAGTCCCAGCGCATCGTCTTCGGTGCGGTGATTCTCAGCGCCATCGTCTGCTTCTCCATCGCGCCGGTCTACCGCAACTGGCGCCTGCGTGGCCTGCTGGCCGACCTCTGGCTGCTGCTGCTGGCCTGGTCCGTCAGCTTCGCCCTGTTCTCGCTGTATGCCGTGCTGGTGGGGCTGGCCGATGCCGTTCCGTCGCGCTGGCTGGTGGGGTGGTACATCGGCGGCCTGGCCTCGATGGCGGGGCTGCGCGTACTCCTGCGTGTCCAGCTGCACCGTTTGCGTTCGCGTGGACTGGATCACGAGCGGATCCTGCTGGTCGGGCTCCGGGCCCCGGCGCTCAGGCTGCATCGCCTGCTGCGCGGCAAGCCGGAGATGGGCAAGGAAGTGATCGGCTACTTCACCAGCAAGGGCGACATTGCCACCCGGCGTGGCGGCGATGCCCCGCAGCGCCTGGGCGCACTGGAGGATGTGCCGCGCTACCTGGATGCGCACCGGGGGGAGTTCGACCAGGTCTGGGTGTCCCTGCCGCTGGGGGATACCGCGCCCATCCGTGACATGCTCAAGCAGATCGAGCGGTTCCCGGTGCCGATCCGCCTGATTCCCGATACCACGGGCCTGGGAGCACTGAACCCGGGCGTGCACCAGGTGGGCGATGTGCCGATGATCGGCGTGCGCCAGGGCCTGGTGGACCACAATTTCCGCCTGTTCAAGCGCATCGAGGACATCCTCGTGGCCGGCGTGGCGGTCATCCTGCTGGCGCCGCTGTTCGTGGTGCTGGCGATCGGCGTGAAGCTCAGTTCACCTGGGCCGGTCCTGTTCCGCCAGCGCCGCCACGGCCTGGGCGGGAAGGAGTTCTGGATGCTGAAGTTCCGCTCCATGCGCGTGCATGAGGAAGGGACGGGGCAGATCACGCAGGCGACCCGGGGCGACCCGCGGGTGACCCGGTTCGGTGCCTTCCTGCGGCGCAGCAGCCTGGATGAGCTGCCCCAGTTCTTCAACGTGCTGGGCGGCAGCATGTCGGTGGTGGGCCCGCGTCCGCATGCGATCCAGCACAACAATCACTATGAACGGGTGATCGAACGCTACATGCACCGCCATTACGTCAAGCCGGGCATCACCGGCTGGGCGCAGGTGCACGGGCTGCGGGGCGAGACGCCGGAACTGCGGTCGATGAAGAAGCGCGTGCAGTACGACATCGACTACATCCGTCGCTGGAGCCCGACCCTGGATGTGCGGATCATTGCGTTGACGGCGCTGAAGGTTCTCGGGCAGAAGTCGGCTTATTGAGCCTGCAGAACTGCGAACTGCGACGTAATTCCATGAGTTGCATGGCTATTTTCTCGCCAGCAGCGGCGCTGTAAGGTAATCTGTGCAGCTGTCAGCGCTCCGCCCGTTTCGCGGCGGGGCCTGCATGGAATGCCACAGGATCCAGGTCAGTGTTCAATAACGTACTTTTTGTTTGCGTCGGCAATATCTGCCGCAGTCCCTCGGCTGAAGTGATGCTTCGACGGGCGGTCCAGGGCAGAGGCATCCAGGTGTCTTCCGCAGGTCTGGGAGCACTCGTCGGGCATGGTATCGACGCCACTGCCCAGGCGCTGCTGGTGGAGCAGGGCATGGATGGGCTGGCTCACCGCGCACGCCAGATCGATGATGCGATCCTTGGGGCGGCCGATCTGGTGCTGGCCATGGAGCGTAAGCACATTCACCGCATCACCGAGATCGCGCCGCAGGCGTCGGGCAAGACCTTCCTGCTGGGCAAGTGGCAGCAGGACCGGGAAATCCCCGATCCTTATCGCCAGCAGCGTCCTGCTTTCGAGCATGTCTACAGATTGATGGCCGAAGGCATCGAAAGCTGGGTGCGGTACCTGTAGGTCTTCACCGGGCGAACGTGCAGCAGGGCGGCCTTTGGCCGCCCTGCTGCGTTCCGGCAGGTCAATCGTCGATCGAGCGGATGTTGTCGTAGAAGAATCGCTCGTCGCGATCGCCGGTGATGTTGTACAGCGAATATTTGCGGCTGAGCATGGCGCCACCGTCGCGGATCAGGGGATTCCAGTTGAACGCGGCTCGTCCGCGTGTCGACCGTGGCAGGAATCCGTCCAGCGGGACGCTTATGTAGATTCCCTTGTCGAAGCTGCCTTCGCCGAAATCGCGTGCGGAAACGTTGGTCTTCGTTGCATAGGCACCCATCGTGACGCCATTGTCGAAGACGCGGGCGACGTCCAGGGTTGCGCCCCTGTCCCCCGCCAGATACTGGCCGACGGACAGCGAGCCGACGATGCGCTCGCGGGCGTCGAAACTGTAGTAGAAGGTGGCGTGCCCGGTCGTGACCTTGTAGTCGCGCAGATCCCAGCGCTGATCGAAGTCGCGTTGCTGCACGCGATTCAGGTTCGCGCTGACGGCCCATCGCTCACCGCCGGGACGATACAGCAGTTCACCGCCTACGCCGGCATACATCCACTCCAGATAACCCGCGTACGCGATGCCATAGAGATCGCGGCCCAGGCGCCCAGCCACATTGAACTGCAGATTTGGCAACACCACGTCCGAGTCCACCATGTACCTGCGCAGATCGGTGCGCACGCGCGGGAGTCGACTTGGGGCGTTGTACTTGAACTTGTCGTAATTGTTGATCAGGTTGGCGCTGACGGTTCCTGTAAGCCACATGTTGGGGCGTACGAACAGGCTTCCGGAATAATTGGCGGCAATCTGGTAAAGGATGAAACCATCCGGGCCACCGAGATTCTGTCGGTAGCCGATGTTGAAGCCGCCGCCATAGGGGCGTGTCCTGGGTTCATACAACGTCTGGCGAGTGACGTCGTCGGGAGACTGCACCTCGGTGCTGCGACGTAGCACGTCCTCGCTGACCCGACCATCCAGATAGCCCACGAGGGCACCGCGGGCGACGGACGTGTCCACGATGGGCATCCCCAGTCGTGTTGTCCGCAGCGTGAACCACTCGTACTCATCGCCCGTCGCATTGGCCAGGATGCGGCCGGCGCGTCCCAGGCCCTTGGCGTTGTGGAGGTATCGGTTCTGGTAGCCGTCCACGTAGAGCTCATCGCCGCGACGGGAGATGCGCTCGACCCGGAAGCCTGCATTCCGGGTGAGGTCGGCGCTGATGGCAGCCCAGTCCGGGCCGCCTTCTGCTGTCGTGGCGCCGGCGTCGGGCGCTGCGGTCGCCGCAACCGCGGATGCCTGCGGGTCGCGAGGCACGATCCGTTGTGGCGGGGGATCGAAAGGCTTGGGCGCAGACACGGCATGGCCGGGATTGCCGCGCCAGGTCAGCGAGAACATCGCCGCGTCACCGCGTTCCCACGCGGCGGTGAGTTCCACGTTGCGGTTGGGGACGTAGACCAGCCCCACGTTGATGGGGGTGCGCTGTTCCAGATTGTTCCCGCGCGGCTCACGGCGGTAGTCGTTACCGTCGTACTCGACCTTGACCAGCAGCGAATCCAGCGGCGTCTGATAGGTGATGCCGCCAAAGACGCCGACCGGCCCCTTGAACATGTTGTCCAGACCAAAGCGACCGGCGTCGTTGATGTTGCTGCCCGCGATGGGGCGTCGATTCTTGAATCGATCGTCGATCGCTCCCAGCGGATTGGCGAAATCGCCGCGGTTGCCGATGTAGCCGGTCGCAAGGCCGATGGAGGCGTCGATGGGCCCCAGATTCTTGCTGGCAACCAGATATTCGCTGGAGAAGAAGCCGGTACCACCGAGGTCGCGTACACCGAAGGCAAGCTCCGGCAGCCATCGTGACTCCTGCCAGAGCCGCAGCTTGAAGTCGATCGATTTGTCCTTGTAGTTCTGGTCTCCCGCGATGTTCGGACCATAGCGGATGTTGGACACGTTGATGTAGCGGAACGTGCTCTCAAGCCAGGGGAACGGTTGCAGCGTGAGGTTGTAGCGGCTGTACGGGGAATTGTGCGAGGCCGTGAAGCTGAGGTCGCCGTCGGGCGCCATGCGTGCCGTCGGTGTCTGCAGGAGGCCGATGCCGCCCCATTCGTTGGCGGTCGGCGGAGGGGCTTCCTGGGCCTGCAACGCGGCACTCAGTGACAGGGCGAGCGCGGTCAGCGCAAAGCGGGCTGGGCGCGACACGCGTGCACGCTGGGGAATGTCGGTCATTACGGGCTGACAGGCTGGGTGGCGATGAAGGTGGCAAGGTCGCTGTTGAATGCCGGGTCGATGGATTTCAGCACCGATTCGCGCAGCGGCACATAGATCGAACCGCCAGGGGCGACCGCCTGGGGATCCGCGCGGTTCCAGAGTGCAATGCCCTGCTGCTGAACCCGGCCATCGGGTTGCACGATATAGAGCGAGTCGGGATCGGCGGCCGCGCTGGGTGGGCAGTCACGCAGATAGTCCCGCGCATCGCGCTGCGGGGAGTGGCGGACAGTACAGCTGGTTCGCACCGCGCCGAGGACCGTGATGTGATCAGGTCGCACGGGAATGCGGAGGAGATCGCCGGCCATGAGCACCGGATTGCTCTGCGGCTGCACCTGCATCAGGCGTGGCGAGATCACCGTCGGTACACGTCCGGTTGCAGCGTGCGCCTGCACCCATTGCTGGAGGGCCGCCGCGGTTTCGACGACGGCCGGATCCGCGTTGAGCTGAAGCTGCGTCAGGCCATGCAGGATTCCGGCACGCAGTCGGACCTGTTCAACGAGCGCCTGGCGGCGAAGATAGCTGCTGCCGAGCAGATAGGCGTCGGCGGCAGGCTGGGCCTGGACGACCACATCGGCCAGTCGCCGCTCCGGCTGGATGGCCTGGTCACCGGGATGGGCGACCGCACCCTCGACGCGCACGGTAGACGGCGCCTGCGCCAAGCACAGTGACGGTAGTGCCGACAGCATCAGGCAGAGAATTCGAGTGTTCATGCCTGTCATCCCTTCGGGGCACGGTAGGGCTTGAGCTGGGTGAGTTCCACGACGTACCCGGGGGCAAGATGCTGCCGGCTCTTCCAGATGAATCCGGTCGCCGGGTCCGCCCAGTAGATGTTCTGCGTGTCCATTCCGCCGCCCTGGAGATGCTCGACGAATCGCTGCAGGGTGCGGGTGCGGCCGAGAATCCTGACCTCCTCGGTGGCGCCGGGTGTCAGCGTGCCGGTGACGACAACGCCGAGCTGATACGACGACATCCAGTCGTATTGGCGTTGCACCTGTGCCGGTCCGCTTAACGACGTCAGGCGGTCGAAGGGGGACGCGCCGATGATCCGCGTCTGCAACTGACGTCCCAGCCCGCTTGAGCCCAGCAGCACGCCGTTGCCGTCCAGCTCGATCACGGCATGCGTGCCGGCGTACCACTGCTGCCGGCCACCATCAACGTAGCCAAGAACGGCCACCGCGGTCAGGTCACGTGTCTCGACCAGCACCTGCGGGAAGCGATTTGCCGCCACGGTAGCGGGGCTGACCTCAACGGGCTTGTGCAGCAACAGCCGGAAGCTGTCCGCCGTTGCCCGGCTGCCGGTGGTGCAACCGGCAAGCACGAGCGCCACGGCGATCAACGCCATGCGCAATAGACGGCCTGAAGTGCGTCGGAATGAACGCACCGAGGCTGCTCCCGTGCGCGCCATGTCAGTTGTCCCTGACTTCGGTTCCGGTGCGCGCGGCCGTGTAGAGGATATTGGTGAAGGGCAGCAGCTGGTTGACGAAGCGGTTCCAGCGGCTCACACCTGCGGCGCCGACAAACACCACGTCCCCGGGCTGCAGCTTGAACTGGCTGCCAACGGCAAATGCTGTTGGTGAGCGTGCTTCCAGCTGATAGATCACCGAAGGCTCCTGCTGCAGATCGGTGCTGCCGCGGATGACGTACACCGCATTGCCATTGGCCGTCTGCTGCAGCAGCCCGCGTGCACGACCGAGCGCCTGGTTCAATGTGACGTCGCCAGTCCGGAAGCTGTACGCGCCTGGCAGGTTGACCTCGCCAACGACGAAGACCTCCTTGCGATCCAGATAGGGGATATAAATTGAATCGCCATCCTTCAGGAACAGCTGGCGCCCACCATGTTCCTTGGCCAGACTTTCAAGGTTGATGGTGTAGCTCACTCCGTCGCGGCTGAACTGGATGCCCGAGAGATCCGCCTGGGCTGCGTTCAGTCCGGCCTGGCTGATGGCATCGGTCAGGGTAAGCGGCGAGGTACCGAGTGGGACGGGCGAGGACCGCTCGGCCGCGCCGGTGACCCACACCCGCTGGCTGCCGTAGTTGAGGACCGACACATCCACCTGCGGCGATTCCACGTACTGCGCGAGGCGCCGGCTGATTTCCTCACGGATCTCAGACGGGGTCTTGCCCGCCGCCTTGACCTTCCCGATGTAGGGGTAGAACAGCGTGCCATCGCTCTGCACCAGACGACCGGCGAGCGCGCCCTGTTGTTGGGAGCCGGCGGGTACGGTGAGTTCAGGGTGATCCCAGACCGTCACGTAGAGGATGTCACCGATGCCGACCTGGTAAGGGGAAGGCTGGTAATCGAAAAGCTCGGCAGGAAGCGTCTGTTCGTTGCGAGCTGCATGCTCCTGGGCGATCAGCTTGGAGGTGATGGTGACGATTTCCAGTCGGCCATCGTCGCTGCTCTGCGAAGTGACATCACTTCGGCGCAGGTGCTGACCTGGCGCGAATGCGCAGCCGGAAACGGCCAGCACAGTGAGTGCAGTGGCGAGAATACGGAGAGGCTTCATGTTCATGTGGTGGGTTTCCGACAGGCATAAAAAACCCCCGCCGTGCATTGCCCGGCGAGGGCTTGCTCGAACAGCAGGGCGAATCAGCCGCCGGTGCCGCCGGTCCCGCCAGTGCCACCCGTACCGCCGGTGCCTGGGCCGCCCGGACCCGGACCACCGGGTTCGCCGCCACCATTGTCGTCGCTGCCGCTGCTGCTGTCGCCACCGATGCTGTAAGCCACAGCTGCGGCTGCAATGCCAACTACAGTGGTGCCGAAAATGGCAGCGTTCGAATAGCCAGCGGCTTCAGCGCCGGCGGTCACTTCGGCAGCCGGGGTCTCGGCGTCAGTGGTTGCCTGCGCGTCCTGCGCGAAGGCCATCATCGGGGAGGCGGAGAATGCCGCCAGGGCCAGAACGGCGATCGTCTTCTTGAACATGGGAGAGGCACCTACTCCGTTAGGGAAAATTTCACCCCAATCTTGCGGCGGAAGGCCCGCAGTGTCAAGCGCCGGGTTCAGTTCCCGAGGTCATGCCGCTCATGCGTGCTGCTTCGCCCCGACAGCAGCTTGGCGGCGTCCCTGATGAGATCGTGTGTCCGAAGATCCGAAATGGCCGCCGGAACCACCAGCCCCGTCACGAAGGCCAGCAACAGCACCCGGACTTTCGGCCGCGAGTGGGCGACCGATGTCCCCAGCACCGCGCAGCTTGCAGCAAGGCCCAGAGCCAGGCCGGAGATGACCTCCGATGTCGAATGCGCCTGAATAGGCAGTCGCGAATACCCGATTGCACCGGCCAGCAGAGAGCCTGCAGCGAACCAGCGGAGGTCCCTGCGTTCGCCAGTGCTCACCGTCAGCCATAGAGCCACCGGGTACACCACGCTGGACATGGCGGCGTGCCCGGAAATGCCGGTGAAGTCCAGACGCTGAATGCCCAGCCCCCAGCCCATGAACGCCAGCTTGGAGGCCAAGGTCAGCCCAGCGGTCACGGCGATGGCGACGGCCCAGCGTCGCCTCAAGGACGATTCGCTTCGCGGCAATGCCAGCAGCAGCACCATGGCCATGGGCAGCAGCCAGCGGCTGTCGCCCAAATTGGAGAGGAAAAGCCAGAACTCGGACATCCGGTGGGACTGATGTGGGGGCGGCCAGCATACCTGCCGCCGATGGCGCGGCGATCGTCGGTGGCTTGGTCCATTCAGCTGGACGCGGTATGCTTTACCGCTTGCGCAAGGCCCCGTAGCTCAGCTGGATAGAGCGTCCCCCTCCTAAGGGGAAGGTCGCCCGTTCGAATCGGGCCGGGGTCACCAAAATCAAAGGGTTAGCGCGGCTGTCGCCGTGGATGCTTGGCATCCGATGGCACTGTCGAGTGTGAATTTGGCACAGTTGGCACATGGCAGTGCCGCAGTAGCGACGCGCTGCTAGGGCCTACTCGTACTGTTAGTCCTGACAGGGGGGTCTTGTGGTGAAGAGGCAAATTCTTTCGCTTAGCGCTGGGCAGTTGGAGATCATTCGGAAACGGTGGTCTAAGGACTCTTCTTTCATTGGCTTCCCTAATGCTGAGCGAGATTCGGCTCAGGATGGCTGGTACACAGACCTGTTGATCGAGCCGGAGTGGTTTTCGAAGGCGGTTTCTCCGAGCACGACCGTTGCGGTGGCTAGGAAGGGGGCAGGTAAGTCTGCAGTTCGAATCGCGAGCAGCGAGAAGCGTAGAAGCGAGACCCAAACCCTGGTCATCGACGCTTCCGCAGACGAGCTCGCATCCTTTCACTCTGAGCGCCTGGCAAAGGCCACGCAGCGTGGCTACGGCGCCGTAGCAGATTGGGTTCAGATCTATGCGGAGCTCATTGTCAGACATCTCGCGCGGTCAATGACGGGCACTTTGCTGACGAACGATGACGAGATAGCCGTTCGCGCTTGGGCGAAAACCGAGGGTATCACCGAACGCGATTTCGGCGAAAGAATCGTTGATGCAATTAAGGTTCTAGTTCCCTGGGCCAAGAAGCTGACCTCAGAAAATGCGGGCCAAGAAAGGGCTAGCGCTGAACGAATCACTAGGGTGGCGAATGCTACAAGCTTCGTACTTTACGTTGACGATTTTGACAACCTTCAAGAAGAGGGCGGAGCTGCGAGCATTCGATTGATTCGTGATGCCATTGAAGCTGCAGACCGCATCACCCATGGAAACAGGAATGGAGAAGTTCACCTTTTCATTCGGCAGGATCTGTGGCTCAACTTGAATCCTGGCTGGCACTATTCCGACAAAGTTGGTGGTGTAGTGCATCTGAACTGGGATGTGGGTGATCTAAAAAAATGGACTCGTCAGCGCTTGCGCTACGCGATAGGTTTGGCGCTGGATGTTGACCCTCATAGCATTGCTGTGCCGTTTGATGAGATGTGGCACGTTTTCTTTCCGGTAAACGTGACGTTGAAGAATGGTGCTGAAAGCGATTCGTTTAGCTATTTTGTTCGTCGCTCGATGTATACGCCCCGCAGCTTGCGCAATCTAATTAAGTTCGCCCTTGACGGGGCTGATAGGTTTCCTATCACGGGCGTTGTTATCAATGAGGCCGAATCTAACTACTCCACTGATCAGCTCGAGTTTCTCAAGACGGAGTTTGGTTCTCTGTGCGTTGGTTTGGATATCTGCCTGCAGTCATTCACTGGGAAGCGGTTGGAGTGGCTGGCTTCTGATTTGTATAAACACCTGCGGGGCTTGATCGGTAATGGTCAAGTGAAATTGCACAAAGGCGTTTCTTATGGTGAGCCTGACATTGCATTGGCGAGATTTTTGTACCGAATTGGTTTTCTTGAGGTGAGGTATCCTCAAGGTGACCGTTATGAGGTGCGCGACGTTATGAGATACCCAGACCATTGGAAGAGTATTCGCACAGACGATGCTGTTCGTTGGGCGGTACGCAGTGCATTCTTCAATGGCTTGAAATCTTACGCGAGATAGGGCTGTATAACTAAAGCGGGCGATTTATTGCGCCAAGTATGCCCTTGGCATTTTTCGGCGCCTGCTAAGTCTGAAGCCTATGCAAACGGGCGCGCTCAGATGCGTCCACCTTTGTACTCAGCATGTTTCTTCAGGGGGTTGCGATGCGAGGCCTGTGCGTTGGATTCTTTCTGTCCCTGCTCCTTCTTGCGGTCACTGCTGTGCAAGCTCGGCCTCTGACGCCGGACGCTCGCTTCGAGTTTGAAGTCGAGTCACTAACGTCGCTTTCCGGTGGGAGCAGTGCAAGGATTGCAAACACCGCAAGTCAGGCCGCCAAGCAAGAGTTGGCCTTGCTCCGAGCTCAACTTCAGTATTCTAAGGATTTTCAGGATTCCCTACTGAGCACGGTTTACTGGGCTCTCGGTGGAACATTTGTGTTGGTGGGTCTTCTGCTTGGATTTGGATGGTTTGCAAATTTTAAGGTGTACGAGCGCGATAAAATCGCTATGAAGGCTGAGCTTGAGGCTCTGATCATTGCAAAAGTAGCTGATCTAAACATTTCCGGTGTTGTGTCGGAAGAGGTCAAGCTTGCAAGTGCTCGTAGTGAAGCCGCTACGATGGCCTCGATGACGAAGATATCTGATGCTCTGGAGACTATCTCAGGCAAGGTGTTCAGTATTGAGTTGGCTCGTTTGAAGGAAAGGATGGAGTCGAACCCTAGTGACAGTATGGCGTTGACCGATGCCTTGGGAGTTATGGAGCTCTGCGTGCGTAGGGGTACGGACGAGCTGCCTAACGTGATGCACTTTATGCTCAAGAAGATCGAGAAAGGTGGGAAACTTACCGCCGGAGAGATAACTCGCGTCAGTAAAGTCCTTGATAGATTGCCGGCGCATTATGGGGCCCTGGCTGAGAAGCTAAGGGCGAAGCTGATTGCTTCGGACATTTTCTGACCGGCGGCGGACTTTCTCAGTACTTCAGAGTGCTTACTGCTCGCTCGTCACCCTCTGGGCCTAGATGAGCGTAGTATTTTTCCGTAGTTGCATAGTCCGCGTGGCCTGCCAACAACTGGACGCGTCGCAGAGGAACTCCAGCCATGACCATGTGAGCGCAGAAGGTATGCCGAAGTCTGTGTAGATGTCCGCCCACACCGGCCACCTCCGCATCCTTCTTAAACCAATCCGACAATGTGTCCTTATGCACCGTAACTAACGGATCTGGGAGGTGGCGTAACGCCCACTTGGCATAGCGGTTGAGCGGAACCTCGCGCCACTTCCCTGACTTTGTCCGGCCGTCGCCCTTCTCGTCTGGCTCACTTTCCACAAGCAGACGGTGGGCTACGACGGAGCTCTTCTCCAAGCCGATGATCTCGCCCCGGCGCAGCCCCGTGTGGGCCATGAAGAGCCACAGAGACGCGCGTGCCGGGTTTGCCCGATATAGCCGGCGCATTGCCGCCCGGTCATAGAACTTGACGGCCACGCTCCGCACGCCGCGAGGCGCCTTCACGGACGCTAGCGGGTTCACGTCAAGCTCTTTCCATTCGACGCCGCGGTTGAATGCCGCCTTCAACCTCCGAATCTCCTTGCCGACAGTTTCCTTTGCCGCCTTGTCGTCCAGCAGCCTGGAGCGCTTGTATTGCTCCACCTCAACTGCGCGGATGCTGTCGATCGGCCGGTGGCCGACGGCCTGGCCGCGTGCATCGCCAGTGCAGAGCCGTGGCCACCGACGCTGCCGCAGTTCCGGATGATGTGCCTTGGCATCCCGCCGTTCGACGCCGTGCGTGCCGACACGGGCAAGCAGGACGGATTCACCCGGCTGGTGTGGCAGTACCTGGATGGCCATCGCTACCGGATGGCCAGCGCCGACAAGGCCGACAAGCTGCTGCTGGCGGCCTACAACCGGGCCAAGGAGGCCGTGATGCTCGGCGCGGAACTGCCGCCGGCGCCCGAAGCCCACATTGCG
Organism: Stenotrophomonas sp. Steno-C15; assembly: GCF_056393265.1. Lineage (NCBI taxonomy): Bacteria > Pseudomonadati > Pseudomonadota > Gammaproteobacteria > Lysobacterales > Lysobacteraceae > Stenotrophomonas > Stenotrophomonas sp. Steno-C15. Next base: position 65,310 of record NZ_JBWJPF010000011.1, on the reverse strand, counting down.
CATGAGCTGACTCGGTCCGCACCGGCAACGCGCGAGCAGGTGGCACGGCACATGGATGACATCGCCCGTGAGCTCGGTATCGGCATGGCGGCCGATCCGCAGCCTGCCGCCCAAGAAGAGACGACTCACGAGCAGGAGGGCGTGCGCCATGCCGCGTGAACTGCCGCGCCTAGTCCTGCAGCTGCGCGATGCGGCCGAGCCGGTGGCCGAAGCGGGCTGGTACGTCTGCTACGGCTACGGCGAGAAACCACTGGTCATCTACGCCACGCGCGGACAGACGCAATGGCGACTGGGCATGCGGCTGGTGCCTATCACGCACTACGCCGGGCCGCTGACGAATAGGGAAGCAGCGTGACCTCCATCCGACCTGAAGACTGGAAGCAGCGCGGCGAAGGGATGATGACTTCCAAGCAGCAGCGCATGCTCAACGCCATCTGCGGCGATCTGGCCGAGGGCCTGTCCTGGCACGGCCAGCGCCTGACTAAGGACGACTGGCGGCACATGGTCGCCGGCACGATGCTGGGTTGGCGCCTGATGCCGGCGATCGACCGGGGGCAGGGCGCCCCGGGGATGATCATGCTCGGCGGCTCAAGCCTGAAGCTCACCAGTTCGATGGCATGCGACGCAATCACTGTGCTGGTTCAGATCGGCGACCACCCGGAAGAGCAGGGGCTGTGCGCCAAGCCGGTTCGTTGGTCCGACACCGTGTTGCTGGGCCTTGGATTCAATCCTCATGATTTCTCGGAGGCCGCGTGAGATCGATAGCGCCGCGCGCTACGCCAGTAGCTGAATCTCTGATGCAGCTTTGTGCGCAATGTCACGAAGCTCGCAGTGACGGGTATGGCTTTTTCGCGCGCAACCTGGGTTTGCCGCACGATCTCGTTGAGCTTTCGAGTGACGTCCGGGGAGCTTGGCTCAGCTGTGATTGCTGGTGCGTCGATGAGGGAAATCGCATGCTCGCAGCAGCGAAGGGCCGTATTGACAAGCGGCTGCAAGCGGTTATCAGGAAGATCATGAAGAACCACGCTCTTGAGCGCGTCCCGCGTTTGCTTAAGTTCATCCAATGCTGCTTGAAGGGGATGGCCGAAAGGAAGAACGGCGTCCTTCAATTGGCCTTTGGTTCGGTATCCAACAAACGCAGAAAAGCACTGGTCGTCTGCTTCCTCAATCAGATAAGCGATGGCATAGGCTCTCCTAGAGAGAAGTCTTCGCTCCTGCGTGGATGCCAAGCGCGCGGCGAAAACAATAGCGGCGACAGACATGCCCGCCTGGGTCCATGCAGCCCACTCACTCTGGGTTATGCAGAAAGAACTATAGAACCAGCTGCAGTAGTTAATTGGATCCGCCACGTCACATCCCCTGTGTCTGATCGCGCGATTGTATGCGGGAGAAATGCCTGATGCACGGCAATTACCGCGACCGCGACCTGCTGGACCTGGCGTACCGCATCCAATGCACGCTTCTCATCCCTGGCGTCTGCGTGGGCGGGTACGGTGAGCCCTGCCACAGCAACCAGAACCGCCACGGAAAGGGTGGGGCACTGAAGGCCCACGACTGCTTCTTCGCCAGTGGCTGCCGGGCGTGCCATCAGGAGTTGGACCAGGGACGGCGCTACACGGAGGAGGAGAGAGCCCTCATCTGGCAGGCCGGCCATGAGCGAACCGTTCTCGCCATGTGGCAGGACGGACTGATCATGGTGGCTGTATGAGTGTCATATACATGAGCATGGTGGAACCATGAGTCTCGCCGCCGCTGTCCGGTTCTGGATGGGTGAACACCCCGGCTGGCACCTCGCTTCCGAGATCGCCGACGGCGTTCACGCGTGCGGAATCAACAGAAGGAAGGCCATCAAGGCGCTTTGCAACATGGCCGACGCCGGGCTTGTCCAGGTCGCCGGAAGCCGCCGACAAATGCGCTACGCCATTGACCGGCCAAGCCGGGAGCATATGCAACAGGAGAGAGAAGATGGCTGACCGACGCGAACTGCTGGCACGGCTCAATCCCCAGACCTGCCGGTTTGATATCGGGCAGGGCGGCGGTGCGCCCTCGTTGCAGACATCCGACATCGCCGCCGCGCTGGGAATGGTTCCGCCCGGGCTTGGCCGTGAGGTGATGGAGGCCGTCTACCTACCAGACGGGGCAATGCGGCATCGGGCCAAGTTGGCCGAGGCGGTCCTTGCAATCGTGCGTCCAGAGTTCACCCGGCGTGCGCGTGCGCTGGCCGAGGCCGAAGAGGACCTAAGCTTCTCCAAGGAAATGGTCAGCCTGAGCCGGCGCAGTCTGTCCGACGCTCAACGAAGGATCCTGCGTGAGCGAGAGGCTGCAGTGGCGATCGCGCGCGCCAACGCCTGGCCGAGGAACACATACCAGCACCTCTCGCGTATGGTCGACGCAGTGCTGGCGGAGCTGGCCAGCGGGAACCGCTGCCCCAACTGTAAGGGCACTGGACTGGTGAACGATAAGGGCTGCCCTGCGTGCAGGTGCACCGGCATCGAGCCCGTGCCGGATCGCCGGCGAGCGATGGCCATCGACTGCCATCCGACGGACTATCCGAAGCGCTGGAAGCCGGTGTTCGAATGGTTGCTTGCGGAGTTGAATCACGCCGGTGAGGCCGCAGCGCGACAGCTGTCCCGCGCATTGAGCAATCGCGACCAACCAGCTCGGCCGCGCGCTGCATAGGTTTCAAAAATGTAGAGTTGCCGACTCTACGAAATCCCCTGTAGATTCCCTAGCATCGCGAGGCTTGGCCATCGGCCAACACCGACTTTGCGGTAAAATCAGCTTCGCGGAATGAGCCGCGCCAGTTCGAGTTGGATCTCTATGCGAGTCACTTTGTCTGTACGAAAGCTCGGTGGACAATGGATGTTTAACAAGGGCAGTCATCTTGGCGTTGCAGCGATGCCGGGACGGTGGCCGAATCTCGAAATGGCTCTGGAGGCGGCTGAGGACGAAGCGATGAGCCATCACAGCCGGACTGGCGACACTGTAGAGATAGTTGTCCACGAAGAAGGCCGTCAGTACCGGCACAATTACCAAGCCGGGATCAAGCCTTAACAGGCTTTACATTATTGGTTGAAGGGCCCCGCCATCCCGCGGGGCTTTTTTGTTGTGCGGGTCTGGCCGAGTGGTCAGGCTGCAGCCTTCCAAGCTGCCCACATGGGTTCGATTCCCATGGCCCGCTCCATCTACGCCCGTAACCCCCGACCGGATCAACCCTCGCGCCCAGCCGGCAGCGGGGCGGGCACCTACCTGCAGCGTAGAGAAGCGGCATCTCGCCGGGCTCATTACCCGGAGGTCGCCCGTTCGAGTCCGTTGCCCTCCCGCGCGCTTCTGCGTCGCGTGTCGGCACGGTTCCGAGCGGCCGCATCTGGCGAGGTGCACGTGCTTTCGCCAGTGGGTGACGGGATCCGCACCAGGACGGTGGCCATCTACCCGATGTCGATCCCTGCTGCAGGTGTGGCATCGATCGGCATTGACCTGGTCGCGGAGGAGGGGTCCTTCATCGCTTACAAGGCGCTGACCGGTGTGAACCTGGCATTCGATACCCCCGGCGGCACCCAGATCGGAACCGCACGATGGAACCCCGAGGCTTCGACCGCGGTGGGGGATGTTCAATCCCCGCCGGTGTTGAGCTACACCGGCAGGCTTGCGCTGCAGGTCGATCTCCAGTCGATCGACGGACAGCCTCTCGACACCCGCGTGGCGTCTGTGGAGGTTCAAGCGAGCGCTGCTGAGGCAGGTTCCCGGAAAGCGTCCGAGTTCCTGGATCTTCCTGCTGTAGGTACGAAGCTGGTGTCGGTTGGGTCCGTTTCCGAGGCTTACACGGGCAATGCGTCGGCAACATACGGCTATGGCCCTGCCGACGCGTCACCGGGCGGAAGCGTTGAGAGGATCCAGGCCATCTACTCCGGCGCGGGCGTGGCTATCATCGAGGCACAGGATGCAAGCCGAGTCGTGACCTTCCGTCATGCGATCCCGTTCGTGGATGGCCTCAATACCTGGGTCGCTGGCCAGGACTTCCCCGATGTGGATGTTCCGGCTGGTGGCCACGTCTACCTGCGCTCGGGCAGTGGCAACCATGTCAGGTTCCTGAGTGGTGGCGGACCTTCGCTTTCGACTTCCGGATTCCCGCAGGCGACGGAGGTGGGGCAGGTTCAGGACTGGGGGACTTCGGCCGTTCGCGTCGCTGTTCTTGTCGAATACCGAACGCTGGAGCGGACGCTGCTGGACCTGATCGGGCCGGAGTTCAGCCCGGCGCTGATTGACGAGAGTTTCGCCGCGCCTCCCGTGGGATGGTCGTTCGCCGGCGCGGCGGTCTCTGGCGGCAACCTCGTCAGCGCGGATTCCGCCTCTTGGGGCAACCGGTGCATCCCGACCTACTACGGGAAGTCGCTGCTGATGCGCCGTACTCTCACCGCATACGCCGATATCACGGCAGCGGCACAGGTGTGGGGCATCGGCTTTGTGCGCGACAGCGGCGGGACGGTGCTGGACAGCCCTGTTGCGATCGTGGATGGAGCTACCGGACAGCTGCGGGTCTACAAGTGGAATGGAACCACCGCGCCGGGGGCCGCTGCCGCTGAGGTTGCAGTGCCCTGGACCCTGGCCGGTTCGCAGGTCCGGCTGGACATGCAGCGCAGCTGGTTCTCCACGAAGTTCACCCTCACCAACAGGAAGAGCGGCGAGAAGGTCGAGCTGGTGCTGGACTATGGCGCGGGCACGGGAGCCGATAGCGGGCGGGCCTGGGGTGCTCCCTGCCTGGTGTTCCCGTCGACCACTGCCGGCGGCGTAGCCGTCGACAGGTTCCGCATGGTCGCGGACTATCCGTTCCCTGCGGCGCGGCCGGCTGCCGTCCTCCTGCTCGGCGACAGCATCACAGAAGGCTCGCAGATCGGTGGGCTGCCCTACCCGGAGTACGACAAGACCTGGTCGCGCATGGTCGAGTCCGAGCGCGCGGGGAAGGGATCGCTGGACACGGTGGTCATGGCTCGGGGCGGCCAGCTGTCCAGTCACGCCGTGAGCGCAATGGGAGAGGCTGTCTCGCTGTGCGGCAGGGATACGGTGGTGGTCGTGACGCTGGGCACCAACGATGCCCTGACTGCCGGCACACAGGCGGCATGGCGCAGCAACATGACAGCGATCCTCAACGCGCTGCGGAAAAGGACGAGCCGAATCGCCATCGGTTGCCTGCCGCCCCTGAACGGCACGCCGGCCGGCCTGCGCGCGCAGATGAACATCGACATTGTCGGGGGGTACTTCGGAGCGGATCTGCTACCTCCCGTTCGCTTCGACCTGGCCTTGTCCGCTAACAACGACGGGGCCACCTGGGATCCGGTGATGAACTCGGGGGACAACGTGCACCCGGGCGTGGCCGGCAACGAAGCGATGCTCGCAAGGTTGCGGCTCGATCTGCCCGAGGCGTTCGAGTAGGCGAGGGCAGCGGACGGACGGCGGCCTCACTCGACCTGCTGCAGCAGGTCCTCGCGATTGTTCCTGGGCGTGTTGACCGCCCGGCTGACTTAGTAGGCCTCCAAGGAAGGAGGCTCGACGGCCAGCAGCATCGCCAACGTCAAGGGCTGGTGCTGTCCTATGGGGCTGAATCCCTTGCGCGGTACGAGTACCGCGCAAGGGGCTGCTGCAGGCTGCGTCACCTAATCCGAGCATTGCGGCTGTTGCGGTCGGTTAGCCGCCAACAGTAACGGTGCCGCTACACGGCCCGGAGCAAATGGGAGGCTCGGTTCCCCAGTTGTTTCTGGGAGGATCAATTCCCACGTTGCCGCCCGCGGCGCCGCCGCCGCCGCTGCCATCATCGCCTCCGCTGCCCTCGGCAGCCTCTTGCGTTCCGATGATCGGCGTCATACAGACCGTCATGTTGGTGCAGGAAACCAGAGCTTTCTCTTTGGTCCCGTCGCCGTACTTGACCTGCATGATGGTGCCCTTAGGGGCTGAAGCAAGGCCATGACGAGAGGTATACGCTCCCCAAAGGCCAAAGAGAGCGGCGGTTCTAAGCTCGAACTCTGAAAAGACGCCGATATCCTTTGCAGAAGGAACTTCCGAATAGGGAAGCTTGCTCGCGTCAATCGAGATGGTTCCAGCGAGAGCGATAACGGCGATACTGCTTGCTAGTACTGCAACGATCCGCGCGCGCAGCTTTCGATCCTTTTTCATGAACTCTCCTATTGGGCTTTGAGCAGTCTCGATACTTCTCCGATCTTTCGATCCAGCACACCAACGTCACTAGCTGGTACGAGGCTGGACCGAACGAACTCTTCGTATGTTTCTCCGGCGCACCGGTTCATCACCAGGCACATGGTGTCCATCTGTGGGGAGGATGCTCCGCAGTCATATCCCATGCGGCAGCCGACTATCTGCCATGCGTAGGCTGAAATTGGATCCGAAGAAATGTCAGCAAACTTGCCCGTCGCGTTCACATCCCCGGGATTTCCGACGAGTTCGCCGAGCTGGAATACTGCAGCCGGATCCCGCGATGCCACAATCTTGTCCATCAACTGCGTATAGGTCGCTGCGTCTGGCTTCTTGCCGCTGATCGTGTACACGATGCTTTGCGCTGCAAGATCGCCCTTGGCCGCTGCAGACTCCAGCCAGGATTTGATGGCTTCCGTGGGAACGATTGCACCGCCATCGACCATCGAGCACATGTCGGCTCTTGCTCGCGCGGTCCGGAGCATTGACGCAGCTTGTTGTGGATCTGCTAGATACTTTGCCCGCAATTCGTACTCTGGAAGATAGTTTTCAGGCGCGATATTGGGCATGAAGCATCGGTCGTACGTCTCAGCCAATTGGCGTTGTGCAACCGGATCTCCACCTTGGGCCCTTGCTTTTAGTTCGGAGAACGCGAATGCAGCGGAGACCGATGCAGCACTGATCGATCTATCGTTCGATGATGGCGATGCTTCCGCAGGTGCCTGCTTCTTCGTCGTCAGCGCGGGTCCATCTGCCGTGCCGGTGGTTGTGGGGTGACGTGTGCCAGCGACCCACAAGGCATACCCACCAATCGCCACGGCGGCTATCGCCGTAACGAGGATCTTTCCATTCTTTCCCATGTCCCCGAGCCCCTACACATCCATGGACACCAGCGTATTCAGATGTCCGCGCGATATAGTCATATCGCGGATCTAATACATGGTCAACTTCAAGCCCAACCACATCGACGGCTGGTCTAGTCCGGACAAGGCCGGCCTAGCGCTGCGCTGGATCCTTGACGACGAGCGTCCCTCGCTCAAAGGCCCTCGGCTGGCGGCGTGACAGGTCATGCGGCCTTGGGGGATGGACCCCCAGCACCCAAGATGTGGTCACATTCCACTAGCCGGGCATTGCTGACGGCTTGGCGCTCGCCGCATCCCGCGCATGCGAGCAAGGTGCCGCCGGGAATTGTCTCCAGCTCCGGCACCTTCGAATGGGTGATGTGCTTGCAGTGGTTGCAGCGGACGCTGATGGCATTTACGCGGTCAAGGTTGCCATCGCGATTTCGTGTTGCATCAAGGGCGAGAATGTAGAAAAGTCCTGTATCGGGCATTGCGGTGTACCGAGCATTTTTGCCGATGCTGCCCTGATTGTTGCCTTCATTATGTGATGAGCATCGCCGTTCAGTATCACGCGTTACTGAATCGTTGCGCAGATCGCGTTTATCTCACGTAGACGTTCCCTTGCGCCTGATAGGGTTGTTCCTCACTAAGGAGGTGCGCATGCCCATTCGGGCGGTCGTATATGTAAGTGAAGCGAGCGACGTGCTCGCTAGTGACAAGCTCGGCTTGTCCAACGGAAAGCTGGACGAAGTGGTGGACGACGCAGCCCGGTTTAACCGTGACGCAGGAGTCACGGGGGTTCTCCTCTTCGACGGCGAACGCTTCATGCAGTATCTAGAAGGACCGGAGGACGGTCTATCGGTCGCTTACTCCAGGGTTCTAGGCGCAACCAGCCACCACGGTATTGTGGAGTTACAGCGAGGTCGAGTTGGTCAGCGACGGCTTCCGTTCTGGCCGATGCGCTGGCTACCTGTTGAGCCGGCAGAGCTGCGCGGTATGGTCCGTGCCGATTGGACCGGTTTTAGCCAGCGCGGTGCAGAGGACAGCGCACCCGCAATGGATATGCTCGTCCGCCTTGTCGAGCCCTACGCGGTCGCTGCATAGCTATCAAGGCGGAGTCTATCCGCCTGCAATCTGTTCTGTTAGCACTATCAGAGACTGCTGAAACGCGGCGGAGAACAGGGGGCCGCCGTGGTGCTGATGTGCGGCCGTGATACCGGGCAACAGCGTTGTCCAGGCAGCCGCGAGACGTTCTGGTTCCGGGTGTGTGAGCACAGACACCCTGATAGCGTATTCCATTGCCTTGAGGTAACCACGATGTGCCTCCAGGCCAGCTTCGCAGGCGCCAAGGCGTTCTAGGATCTCTTCGGTCGGTGTCGTCATGATGGTCCCTATGGACTGCGGCAGCCGGGGCGGGCATAGTTCGCGGCGACCTATGGAGTCGCCCTATGAGCATCCTCAATGTTTTGCTCAGTCGTGACCAGCTTGTTATTGCAGTCGATACGCTCGCCGAGGATGCGCTGACCGGCGCCCACTCGGCGGGCGCCAAGTTGCTTTTGATCCCCCAGCACAACCTCCTGCTGGCGGCGAGGGGATCTACCCAGTTCTTTCTCCGGATCTACGAGCTGGCTCTGCAGGCGAGCTTCCGGGCGGAGTTCACGCTGGAAAAGCTGAGCACTGAGCTCGGCTCGGTCATCGACCAGCTGTGGCCCAAGTACGAAGAAGCCGTGGCAGAGGCCGGTCTCCCTATTGAGCGGCTGGGGACGGAGATCGTCTTGGGTGGGTGGTCGCCACAGCAAAGCCGGATGGTGGCGGCGGCGTACCTGAAGAATGCCGACGGTCGACCGGCGACAGTGCAGCCGATCGCTGGTCAACTGGCGTCACCGGGTGAGCCACTCAGGGGCCTGACCCCGAGCATGGCTCAAGCAGAGATCTTGGCCGCCGGCCGTCTACAGGCGAGCTACCTCAACGCAGTTGAAGGGCGGCGGGTGGCCGGTGGTCGGCTCTTACTCGGATTCCTGCAGAAGGGCCAGGCGGTAGTGAAGGACCTCGGGCCGATCGGAGGCTCAGACGCAGCGGGCTAGACGATTTGGCCGCACATGGCCGGAGGGTGGCCCGACCGGCTGTACCAGGGGCGTGTAGCGACAGCCTGACCCGTCAGGCCTACATTGCCGGAGTTTGGTACGTAGTCTGGTGGGGATGATGCGGCACAGGTGGATTCAGTGGCCCGGAGTTGGCTCATTCGCCGTGATTGTGAAATCGGGAAAGGATTGAGGCTTGGCACGCCGGGCTTCGATTTTTTCGATCTTTTGCTGGAAGTACTCTTTCGGGTCCCAACGAGGGGCCTTCGATCTAGCTGTCAACTTTGCATGCGCGCGTAGACGATCGGCAATATCAATGCAGTGAAGCCCTATGCGGGCGAACTGGTATTGTCGCTCCTCAAAGAACTCCTCATAGTCTGGGGGCGTTGCCTCGTACTCACTTGCGACATTGATAGCCCCTTCGGCGAAAAGAAGCTGGTAGGGCAAATCTTGAATGTCAAACAAGAGATCTGGCGGAATGGTCCGCCATTCGACGTCTAGTTTTAGAGGGTCGAACTGGGGGAGCGTGGTTCTTGGATGACTGTATCCTTCAATGTCTACTTGGCCACTATCACCCACCACGTCGCTGCACCCGGAAATAAGGGTGTCCAATGCCCCTCCAACAATTGCTGCCAGATATGCGCCGTCGCTTTTGCTTCTGCGCCTACCCGTGAAGTACTCTCGCAGTACAGTGATGCCTGCGCCGACGCAAACGCCCGCAAAGCCGATTAGCGCTGGCGTTATGGCCTGAATGAACTTCCACGTTTGGGCCGATTGTTCCATGAGGCTTTTGTTCGATTTGGTCTTTGCCGCCCTTATAACCGCGGCAATTCTAGCGGGCAAGCATCTCTAGAAGGCCTTAGGCACTAGCCACCGTGGGCTTGAGGTCGGAGACACCCTGGCGTACCCAGACGGGGCTGCCCGATGGCGTCAGCGGGGCAGGGCGGCCATCCTGACCTTGCCGGATCCGGGGCCACAGGCCGCTCAGCCCGGGTGGCGCCTGAGCAGCGCCGCGCCGGCACAAAGTCGAGCAGGCTCGAGTCGACTCGACTGTCCGCAGTTCAATGGTTCAGGCAGGTGCCTGCCGCGTTCGCAGGATCTGCGACGGCCGGTCGTATTCATCCGGCCATGCTTCCCTCGCTCGGCTATCAAGGCTTCCGCACAGCCCCCATCCCTTCGGGTTGGGTGCAGATGGGTGAGCGCTGGGCGCTGTGGTGGAACGGGCGCGAGGTGGCCAGCGTCACCCCGACCCGGGATGGTGGCTACCGCCTGCACATGAACGCCCTGAAGATGTGGCAGACCAAGAACGCACCGGTTGCCAGCATCCGGCAGGGCAAGCGCTTCGCCGAGCGCTGGTGCGCCGCCAGGCTGTTTCCGGGCTTGCCGCTGCGAGAGGCGGTCGTTCGCCTGACCGACAACACACCCATCAAACCGGCGCGTCCGCTGCCTGGCCTGCCGCCGACCCGCGAACAGCAGCAGCAGGCCCAGCGGCTGGACGAGGCGACTGCTGCCGCGTCCGCCCGGGTGATGGCGGCGCTGGCGCAGACAGGAATAACGCCTATGAACCAGCCCGGATCCAGGCCAGGAATAGGCTGCGCGCAAGCTATCGGCCGTGGCAGATCAGTTCACTCGTGCGCCAGCGAAGTTGATTCCTCGCTTACCGAGAGTGAAGTCTGTTGTGGGCGCTGACATCCACGTAAGGGTACGCGGCTCGTGAGGCCAGAACGTGCCGCAGCAGGTTCCGAGACGAGCCTTCGACGTTTACAATCTTGACGGTCCGCCTAAAGTTGCCCTCTCCAAGTTCGACGAGAAGAACCCCTAAGAACTCATCTGCGAAGGACGGTGTAAGGGCGACACCTTGCAGATCCACGGTCACAACTGGGCTAGATCTCAGCGCGTCTCGGAGACGTTGCCGCGCCGCCAGTCCATTCGGTCTGGTTGCAGTGCTCGAGAACAGCTCACCTACCGCAAACATTTCAGAAGAATCCTTCGGTATCGTCGTCATCGTCGTTACCCGGCCAGCTAGCGTACACTTTTGCCAAATCTAGGGGGCGCTTGAGGTCCCACTCAAAAACGATAAGTGTCCCGTCAAGCGCATGCTCCAAGCTATCAATCTCGGCCTCCTTCTGGTTCTCAACATAGTAGACCTCGTTGAGAGACTGAACATACAGGAGTGAATTGGGCGTCTGCATGGCAATGTCACGAGCGATAGCCAGCCCGTAGCCAGCGTGACCGCGGCCGAGTTTGCTTGAAACTCCTAGCTCACAAGCATACTCGCAAGCGTTCCTTTTTCTAAGCTGAGGACGAAGATCTGGGCTCTCATTCAGGCTTTGCCTAATCCCAATCCCCGTGTCCGCAATGGCGAACTGAGCACGAGTGTCGTTGTACCAAGTCTGAGCGCAAGCTAGGCCGTGAAACCCGTCGTGCGCACGGGCATGGTGATAGCAGTTGCCCAGGAGCTCAGAGATCATGATCGAGATGTCCTCGCGCTGCGCTTTCGTACCATGCTTTCCGTCCCCCGTCAACATGTCGGCAAGGGCGGTTGCAGAGGTCTGAACTGCCTGCTCATCTGTTAGCGGAGTGATTTCGTGGTAGCGGCTGCTCGTCTCTGGCTGAGACGTAACTGGCGGGCTGACCAACCCGATCGCTTCCCAAAGCTTCAGGCGGGCAGCGTACTCCTCCATATGAGGCGAAATTGTGACCGCTCCCGCGCCTTCCTCCTTGAGGAGCAAGGCCATCGTTACGAAATGGAAAGGGAGCAAAAACTTGGGGGCACGACACCTCTGGGCGTCGCGGAGGTCGTGCAGCTTTCCATTCCAGTTCACCAGGTCGGCAACTCGTGTTTCGCGCGCCATGATGCAATTCCGTTTGCTAAAGCACCAATCTTAGGGTGCGAATAGGTGGGGCAGCAATCTGTCCAACGCCGTGCGAGTTGCATCGCCCTTTCTTAACGCGTTCATTGTAATGATTTTTCCATTTTTGGCACAGCAATGGCACACCATCAGCTGAGACGCGGGCGTGGCATAGTCGTGTCGCCCCCCTCCTAAGGGGAAGGTCGCCCGTTCGAATCGGGCCGGGGTCACCATCGGTCAATTGCCCGCAGATGATCAGGCGGGTGCCGCTTCTGCTTGCGGCGTGCTGTCGTCGCTGCGGCGTGCTTGCCACCCGCCACAGTGCGTTGGAAAAGGGCGTGCGGCGGCCTTGCCTGCCTTCCGCCAGGCCCACCTAGGGGCGATCCAGGTCCTCTGGCAACAGGCCAGCGAGTGCGAGTATTCGATCGTGCCTGATCTGCTGCACCCAGTGGCCCCAGGCATCCGCCGCCGTCAAGACATCGATCGAGCCGCAGGCGGGACACCTCAGTTGCACACCCCCGTGCACATCGGTGAGCCCGCACCCATGCGACATCCGTGATTCGTCCCCACATGACTTGCACTTGGCCTGCACGGAATCCAGCCGTTCGATGGTGGCATCCAAGCGCAGCAAAGGGCGGATCCGCAGGATCCGGAATGCAACAGGAGTGGTCATGTGTCTTGCCGGTCAGGGGCTGGACACGGAGGCGAGGAATTTCGCGCCGAAGAGAAGCCGAATGCAGTGACCATACAGCATGAACTGTTAGGACTCTCGTTCTTGACAGCCCTTACTTCGTTCTGGTGAGGGCCGAGGGTTCGCGAGAGGGGCGGGGAGCCTGAACATCCAGTCAGGTAAGCAAGCCGTTTTCACACAAGGCTAACTGCTCAGCGCCCAGTTTCACTGCAGCGTGACGGGTCGGCAGGGGGACTCGTAGCAGGCCTTGAACCTGCCGTGCGCAGCGCTTCCCCCATGACCAGCAGGATCCGAATGAATCGCAATGCCGTGACGTCCGTTGGCGTCGGACCGGGCGCCGTCCCCCTGTGCTGCCGGGTGGGCGATGCCGTCTTCCCTGGACGCGCACGCCGCCCCGCCTTCCCGATCATCCCCCCGGCGGCCGGGTGATGGGGCGTTTCCAGTACGCCTTCCGCAAGGCGCGGGGCTGGCAGGCCTCCCTGGTCGCCGCCGCGTGGGCAGCGCTGCGCTATACCGTGAGCGGGGATACCGGCTACTTCCGTTCCCACGGCGGCTGGCGAAGATCACGGATCAGCCGGAAACCGGGCGAGGCCGACTCTCTGGATGACTGAGTCCGCGGGTGATTCTTGCCGGAAACGCATAGCAGTCTGCGGGCTGCATGGGTTTGCCGGGCCTACAGTGGCCCCCAATGCCGGGAGGGGTACCCGGCCACCTGCACGCCTTCGGTCCAGACGGGAGTCGCCATGCACCTGCTGATCGCCCTTGGCAAAGTGGCCGCGGTGTTCGCCTGCGTGCTCGGAATTCTTGAAATCTGCAGCCGGCTTCACCGTCGGCGCAGGGGCCGCAGCAGGCGTGCGGACAGGGAAAAACTCCCCTGACGCACTTGGCGAGGCTCAGTCCTGCCTGAGCAGCTCCACCAGTTGCCGCAGCCGATAGGGTTTGGGCAGGAACTCGACCTGTTCGGGCAGGGGAGGCAGCTGCGAACGCGCATAGCCGGAGGAGAGGATCATGCGGGCGTGCGGCTGGTCGCGCGCGACGTGTTCGCTCAGTTCAATGCCGGACATGCCATTGGGCATGCTGACGTCGCTGAACACCACGTCGAAGCGGGTATCGCCGCGCAGCAGGGCCACTGCTTCATGACCGTCGGCCGTGGTCGCCACGTCGATGCCGAAATCGCGCAGGGCCAGCCCTATCATTTCGCGCAGGTCGGTCTGGTCCTCCACCATCAGCACGCGGATCGGATCATCGGTCATGGGGCGGGTTCCTCTAGTGCGGGTAACAGCAGGCTGACTGTGGTGCCGACGCCTGGCGTGGTGGAGACATCGACGAAGCCGCCGCTCTGGGTGGTGAATCCGAACACCTGGCTCAGGCCCAGTCCGCTGCCTTTGCCGATGTCCTTGGTGGTGAAGAAAGGCTCTGTCGCGCGTTCCGCCACATCGACGGGCATGCCACGCCCCTGGTCACGCACGCTCACCGTCACGTATCGGCGCTGCTGGCCAGCCTCTCCATCCGGATCAAGGCGATGCTCCAGTGCGGTGGCGATCAGCACGTGGCCGCCATCGGCCGTGGCTTCGACAGCGTTCGCGACCAGGTTTGCCAGGGCGGTCTGCAGCTGCAGCGCGTCGGTGCAGACCGGCGGCAGATCGTGAGCCAGTTCCGTGCCCAGCAGTGTACCCGAGGCATGCGCGCGCCGCAGGCCCGGCAAGGACTCGACGATCAGTTCGTTGACGTCCACCGGTTCACGGATCAGGGTCTGCCCGGTGCTGAAGGCAAGCAACTGGCGGGTCAACAATGCGCCGCGGTCGGTCGCCGTCTGTGCAGTGGATAGCAGTTCGTGGGCCCGCGGATCACTGCCCACGCGCAGCGCCAGCAGATCCAGTGCGTTGCCGATGGTGGTCAACAGATTATTGAATTCATGCGAGAGCCCACGACTCAGCCGGCCGACCGTCTCGAACTGCTGGGTCTGCCGGAGTGCACGCTGTGCGTCACGCAGCAGGCGCTGCGCCTGCCATTGTTCGGTGATGTCGCGGGTAATCTTGACGTAGCCGAGCAGTTCGCCGTTCTCCAGCACCGGCTCGATCACGATGCTGGCGCGGAACGAGGCGCCGTCGCGACGGACGCGCCAGCCTTCGGCGGAGCAATGACCCTGCTGCGCGGCCAGCCGGAGCAGTCGCTGCGGCTCGCCGGCGTCGCGGTCTGCTGGCAGGTAGAAGCGTCCGAAGTGGGTCCCGATGACTTCGTCGGCTGCATACCCCTTGATGCGTTCGGCCCCGGGGTTCCAGCTGCAGACGATGCCCTCGGGATCGAGCAGATACAGCGCATGGTCCCGCACGCTGTCTATCAGCAGGCGCAGCTGTTGGGAAGTGTCCGTCAGAGCGGACCTCGTAGAAGCGGGTGCGTCCACGTGGAAATGAGCATTACCCCTGTGAGGGCCGGAAAGCTAGGCACTGCAGTGTGAAGGATGTGTGCAGGGATTGCCCGTGCCATTGGTCGTATGCGGCTGAATACGACACGGGGTACCATCACGCACTTCTTTACCTTCTGGAATCGCCCCGTATGCGTCCCGGTGCAACCTCGCGCGACCGCTGGATATGGATGACTGCTGCCGCATTGCTGGCCGCAACCATCGCACTGGAACTTGTCGTGCCTCTGGGTTATGCGGTGTGGCTGGCCTACTTCCTGGCCGTTGGCGTGACGGTGTTCCAGCGGAGTGCACGCGCACCGTTCGTGGTCGCGGTGCTGGCCTGCGCGCTGCTGATGGTGGGCTATCACATCGCCCCGGCAAGCACGAATTCGGCGTTCTCGCTGGTCAACCGCACCATCGGCGGTGCGGCCTTCCTGATGATCGCGCTGATCGTGTCCCGCGCCATCCAGGCGCGCCGGCAGGCCATGCGCGCCCTGTGGCTGCAGGAGGCGGAGAACGCGGTGGCCATGAGCCTGCGGGGAGACCTGGGGCCGGAGCAGATCGCCGAGGCGGCGGCGACCAGCCTGGCCTCGCAGCTGCAGGCCGATGTCGGCGCCGTGTACCGGCTTGAGGGCGGCCGCCTGCAATTGACGGGCGGACTGGCGTTGCCGGCCGGCATGCCGGCGTCGCTGGCGCTGCAGGAGGGGCTGGCCGGACAGGTCGCGCGCGACCTGCGCACCCGCCACCTGCAGGGCGATGAGGCCTCGGTACTTGAACTCCAGAGCAGCCTGGGGCGGGTTCCGGTGCGTGAGCGGATCCTTGCACCGATCACCAGTGACGGTGCCGTGGTCGGCATCGTCGAGCTGGGTCGATCCAGCGTCGGCGAACAGCGTGATCTGGACCGCGAACTGCTGGAGCGCTGTGGCGACACCATCGGCATGGCCCTGCGGGCGTCGCTGCTGCGCGCGCAGCTGGTCGTGCTGCTGGAGGAGTCGCAGCGCCAGGGAGAGGAGCTGCAGGCCCAGCAGGAAGAACTGCGCGTGGCCAACGAGGAGCTGGAAGAGCAGAGCCGCAGCCTGCTGCAGTCGCAGACCCATCTGGAACAGCAGCAGGCCGAACTGGAGCAGAGCAACGTACAGCTTGAGGAGCGCACGCACGAGCTGGAGGCGCAGAAGCAGGCCCTGCTGGTTGCGCAGAGCCAGCTGGTGCGCAACAGCAACGAGCTGGCGGCGACGTCGCGCTACAAGTCCGAGTTCCTGGCCAACATGTCGCACGAGCTGCGTACGCCGCTGAACAGCTCGTTGATCCTGGCCAAGCTGCTGGCCGACAACAAGGATGGTACGCTCACCGAAGAGCAGGTGAAGTACGCACGGGCAATCCTGTCGTCGAACAACGATCTGCTGGCGCTGATCAATGACATTCTCGACCTGTCGCGCATCGAAGCCGGGCATGTCGAACTGAGCGATGAAGTGGTCGCGGTCGACAGCGCGCTGCAGCGGCTGCGCGAGACCTTCGATCCGATCGCGCGGCAGAAGGGGCTTGCCCTGGAGATCAGCGCCGATGCGCTGGCGCCGGGTCAGCTGGTGGTGGACAGCCAGCGCCTGCAGCAGATTCTGAAGAACCTTCTGGCCAATGCACTGAAGTTCACCGAGCACGGCAAGGTCAGCCTGCACGTGCGTCCCGGCGGCAGTGGCCGCATCCGCTTCGAGGTCTGTGATACGGGCATCGGCATCGCGCGCGAGCAGTTGCAGGTGATCTTCGAGGCTTTCCGCCAGGCTGATGGCAGCACCCGCCGGCGCTATGGCGGCACCGGGTTGGGCCTATCGATCTCGCGCGACCTGGCTGCCCGCATGGGCGGCGAAATCCAGGTGGACAGCGAACCGGGGCGTGGCAGCTGTTTCGTGCTGGAGCTTCCACTGCAGGGCGCCCCCGTGTCCGCGCCGGAGCCGGGAGCGGAGCCCGCGCGCGTGGCGACTCCAGCAGCGCGTCCAGTGGTTGCTCAGATGGCGCCGGCTGCACCTGCGCCCCCGCCCGCAGCTGCCACACACGTTCCAGATGATCGTGGCCGGCGGCAGCGCATGGGACGCCTGATCCTGGCGGTGGAGGACGACGTGGCATTCGCCGAAGCGCTGGTGGTGCTGGCGCATGAACTGGACTTCGACTGCGTGGTTGCCGGCACGGCAGAGGAAGCGCTGGCGCTGGCTGCCGAACTACGGCCGAACGGCATCCTGCTCGACATCGGCCTGCCCGACGTGTCAGGTCTGAGCGTGCTGGAGCGTCTGAAGCGCAACCCGGACACGCGGCACATCCCCGTGCACGTGGTCTCGGCGATGGACCGCAGCCAGGTGGCCCGTGAGCTTGGCGCGATCGGCTATGCGATCAAGCCGACCACGCGCGAGCGGCTGGCGGCGGCCATCGAGCAGCTCGAGCAGACCAGCCAACGCGATGTCAGGCGCCTGCTGATCGTCGAGGATGACAGCGAGCTGAGGCGCAACCTGGAGCTGCTGCTGGGGCGTGATCAACTGCAGATCGTCGCCGTCGGCACACTGGCCGCAGCGCTGGAGCAGCTCAGCAGTGTCACGTTCGATTGCATGGTGATGGATCTTTCCCTGCCGGACGGCAGCGGTTACGACCTGCTTGAACACATGGCCGGCAATGATGACGTCGGCTTCCCGCCGGTGATCGTCTACACCGGACGTGCGCTCAGCCGCGAGGAAGAGCAGCGGCTGCGCCGTTATTCCAAGAGCATCATCATCAAGGGTGCCCGCTCTCCCGAGCGCCTGCTGGACGAGGTCACCCTGTTCCTGCACAGCGTGGAAGCGAGCCTGCCCACCGATCAGCAGCGCCTGCTGCGCGAGGCGCGCAGGCGCGACACCATCCTTGATGGGCGCACCGTACTGCTGGCCGAGGATGATGTGCGCAACATCTTCGCGCTGTCGAGCGTGCTCGAGCCGCTGGGTGTCAACCTGGAGATCGCGCGCAACGGCCAGGAGGCGGTCGATCGGCTGGCGCAGCGCGAAGTGGACCTGGTGCTGATGGACATCATGATGCCGGAGAAGGATGGTCTGACGGCGATGCGCGAGATCCGTGCGCAGCGTCACCTGCAGGATCTCCCGATCATCGCGTTGACCGCGAAGGCCATGCCCGATGACCGTGAGCGTTGCCTGCAGGCCGGTGCCAACGACTACATCGCCAAGCCGATCGATGTCGACAAGCTGGTTTCGCTGTGCCGGGTGTGGTGCTCGCGTCAATGAACGAGCAGGCCTTGTTCGACCTGGAGCTGAAGGTGCTGCTGGAGGCGATCTACCAGCGCTACCACTACGATTTCCGCAGTTACGCGGTGTCGTCGCTGCGACGGCGCATGCGCCAGGCCATGCAGCGCTACGAGTGCGAGAAGCTGTCGGACCTGCAGCATCGCCTGCTCCACGAGCCGGAGCTTTTCACTCAGGCGATGCAGTTCTTCACCGTGCAGGTCTCGGAAATGTTCCGGGACCCGGCATATTTCCGCACCCTGCGCGAGCAGGTGGTGCCGGTACTGCGCACCTATCCTTCGGTGAAGCTGTGGGTTGCGGGCTGCAGCACGGGCGAGGAGGTGTGGTCGTTGGCGGTGCTGCTGCACGAAGAAGGGCTGCTGGAGCGGAGCATCGTCTATGCCACCGATATCAATCCCGGCGCCCTGGTCACCGCCGAGGCCGGCGCATACCCGATCGACCGCCTGGCGCAGTTCAGCCGCAATTATCTGGCGGCGGGGGGCAGGGCGTCGTTGTCGGACTACTATTCGACGGCATATGACGGGGCTGTGTTCGACCGTCACCTGCGACGCAACATCATGTTCGCCGACCACAGCCTGGCGACGGATACGGTGTTCTCCGAAGTGCACCTGGTGTCGTGCCGGAATGTACTGATCTATTTCAACCGGGATCTGCAGGACCGGGCCGTGGGCCTGTTCCGGGAGGCGCTCGTGCACCGTGGCTTCCTCGGCCTGGGCAGCAAGGAGTCGCTGCAGTTCGGTTGCCATCACGACGCGTTCGATGTGTGTTCGCGCGAACATCGGCTGTACCGGAAGGTCGCCTGATGAATGACTCCGGTCTGCCGGAAGTGATGGTGGTCGGTGCATCCGCTGGCGGGGTCGCTGCCCTGCAGGCCATCGTGCAGGCGCTGCCGGCGGGCCTGTCGGTGCCGGTGCTGGTGGTTCTGCATGTGCCCCGTGACCGCAACAGCCGCATCGTCGAGGTGCTGGCGCCGCATTGCGCGGTGCCGGTGCGCGAGGCGGAGGACAAGCAGCCGATAGAGCGCGGTACGGTGACGTTTGCGCCGCCGGACTATCACCTGCTGGTGGAAGACCGGTCCTCGGTTGCCCTGTCGATCGATCCCCCTGTGCTGTATTCGCGTCCGGCCATCGACCCCCTGTTTGAATCGGCCGCGGCGGTGTTTGGTCCGCGCGTGCTGGCACTGCTGCTGACCGGCGCCAGCAGTGACGGCTCCGAAGGCGTGGCGGCAGTGCGCGAGGCGGGAGGTCGCGCCTGGCTGCAATGCCCCGAAGAGGCCGAAGCTTCGATGATGCCGGCCTCGGCCCTGCAGCATGCCGGCGCCGATGCGGTGCTGCCCCTTGAACTGATGTGTCGCCGCTTGAAGGAGTTGTTTTCATGAACCTGTTGCCACCGGACCCTGCGCAGTCCCAGGCCCCGGTCAACCTGTTGATCGTCGATGACGTTGCACAGAACCTGGTGGCGATGCAGGCACTGCTGCAGCGCGAGGGCGTCAACCTGCTGCTGGCCAGCTCCGGCGCCCAGGCGCTCGAACTGCTGCTCGAGCACGAGGTGGCGCTGGCGCTGCTGGATGTGCACATGCCCGAGATCGATGGCTTCACGCTGGCGGAACTGATGCGGGGCTCGCTGCGCAGCCGCGACGTGCCGATCATCTTCCTCACCGCGTCGCCGGATGATCCGGTGCGCGCGTTCAAGGGATACGAAACCGGCGCGGTGGACTTCCTGCACAAGCCGGTGGCGCCGCAGGTGATCCTCGGAAAGGTCAATGTGTTCATCGAGCTGTACCAGCAGCGGCAGCTGCTGAAGGTGCGCAACGAAGCCCTGGAGCGCGCGCTGAAGTTGAACGAGACCATGGCCGCGGTGCTTACCCACGACCTGCGGACGCCGCTGTCAGCCATCCTGCTCTGCGCGGACAAGCTCAGCCTGGAACTGCCTGCGGGCAATTCCGCTGCACAGCAGACATTGCAGCACCTGGAAGCAAGCACGCTGCGCATGGCACGGATGGTCGAGCAGCTGCTGGACTTCTCGCGCATCCGCAGCGGCGGCCTGCGATTGCAGACCACGATCTGCGACCTCGACGCCCTGGCCCGCGCGGTCATTGCGGAGGCGGGCAGTGCCCACGGACTCGAACGGATCCGCTTCCAGGCGCAGGGCGATACCGTCCTGCAGGGTGACATGGACCGGTTGGGGCAGGTCGCATCGAACCTGATCGGCAACGCACTGACGCATGCCGGCGAAGCGCATGTCGAACTGGACGGGCGTGACCCGCAGCGGGTGGTGTTCCGGGTCAGCAATGCCGGCCACATCGACGCGGCGCTGCTGCCGCGGTTGTTCGAACCCTTCAAGGCCAGCTTCCACCAGAGCAAGGGCCTCGGCCTGGGGCTGTACATCGTCGATCAGTTCGTGCGCGCTCACGGCGGTCGATTGACCGCGCGCAACGACGCAGGGCAGGTCGTGCTGGAGGCAGCACTGCCACGGCGGTGCGGTGGGCCAGAGATGGCCTGAACCTGAATTCTTCAGCAAGCGGGGCGCGCGCTTATGACGGGCTCATCCGCAACTGCTACCGTGGCTGCACATCTTGCCAGGGAAGCGCTATGCCATTGCGAGCCATCGCCTACGTCAGCCAGGCGCTTCCGGATCTTTCCGCAGATCGCCTGAAGGCGCTGGTGGACGACGCCGCCCGTTTCAACAAGCTGGCTGGCGTGACCGGGGTGCTGCTGCATGATGGCGGGCGCTTCCTGCAGTACATCGAAGGGCCGCCGGATGGCATTGATTCGGTGTATGAGCGCATCCTGCAGGCCGGCAGCCATGTCGACATCGTCGAGCTGGCGCGCAGCAGGCTTGGCCAGCGCCAGTTTCCCTATTGGGCGATGCGTGTCCTGCAGGTGGAGGCGTCCATGCTGCATGGACTCACGGTGGGCGACTGGGCCGGATTCAGCCGTGCGCTGCAGGGCGACCGCGCGGCGCCGACGGCGGTGGACCTGCTCGCCGACATCGTGCAGCCGGCGCTCCACGCCGGCTGAGTCGCGGCAGGGGCGCCGGGCTTCACCGCTGTCTCACCCTGCATGCGCTGAGATTGGATCTCCAGGGCATGGAAGGGGGCAACATGGTACGGATGAAGCACACAGGGGCCGCGCTGCTGGTCGCGGCCCTGGCAGGCGCTGCAATGCCTGCCTTGGCCTGCACACGTGCGGTCTATCTGGGTGACAACGGCGATGTGATCACGGCGCGGTCGATGGACTGGAAGGTCGATGTGGCGACCAACCTGTACGTGTTGCCGCGCGGAATTGCACGGACCGGCGAGGCCGGGCCGAAGTCGTTGGCATGGACTGCACGGTACGGCAGCGTGGTGGCCACCGGCTACGACGTGTCGACCACCGATGGCATGAACGAGAAGGGGCTGGTCGCCAATCTGCTATGGCTGGTGGAATCGGAGTATCCGCAGCAGCGCGGCAGCAAGCCCGGCCTGGCCATTTCATTGTGGGCGCAGTACGTGCTGGATAATTTCGCGACGGTTGCAGAGGCCGTGGCGGCGCTGCAGCGCGAGCCGTACTCCATCGTCACCGACAAGGTGCCCGGCGAGGACCGGCAGGCGACCCTGCATCTCTCTCTGTCCGATGCCAGCGGCGACAGCGCGATCGTGGAATACATCGGTGGCCGTCAGGTCATCCATCATGATCGCCGCTACCAGGTGATGACGAATTCGCCCATCTTCGAGCATCAGCTTGCGCTCAACAGCTACTGGCAGCAGATCGGCGGCACGGTGATGCTGCCGGGTACCAACCGATCGGCCGACCGTTTTGCACGCGCGTCGTTCTACATCAATGCGATTCCCAAGGCGGAAGACCCCGTGGTGGCACTGGCCAGTGTGTTCAGTGTGATCCGCAATGTCTCGGTGCCGTACGGAATCACCACGCCGGGCGAGCCCAATATCTCGTCCACGCGCTGGCGCACCGTGGCCGACCACAAGCGACGCCTGTACTTCTTCGAGTCCGCGATGACGCCGAATACGTTCTGGGTGGACCTCAACAGGATCGACTTCGGTGGCAAGGTGCTCAAGCTGGACCTGGGCAAGGACCAGCGCAACACCTTCTCCGGCGATGCGCTGGAGCATTTCGTTCCCAGCGCACCGTTCACCTTCCTCGGTGTCGGGAGCTAGTTCGACGCCTGGGTCGCGGCCGGGTAGACCGCCTGGATCTGGCAGCTGCCGCGGGTGTACAGCGGCAGCGGCCCCAGGCCGCGCTCGTCGCCGGGCTCGAACTCGGCACTGAGGATGCGATCGCCGGGATTGCCGCAGATCAGGCCGTTCTGCAGCCCGGACTGGAAGCTGACCTGTGGCGCGCGGTCCAGCTGGCGGCAACTGCCGCCCAGTTCGACGCGGTAGTAGCGGTGGCCGCCATTGCGGCGTGGATTGGTCTCCACCAGCAGCCCCTGCTGATCGGAGGACCAGGCACGGACGTTGCGGGTTGCGAAACAGTAGGCGGGCGATCCGCCGAAGCTGCGGCGCTGCTCGCGCCGCTCGCTGATGGTCACCGCAGGCAGGGTCGCGGTGCTCAGGCGGTCACTGTCACGGGCGACAGTGGCGTAGTCGCGGTTCTGCACTGGACTGACCGCGCTGACCGCGCAGCTGTGCCCGTCCACGACAACGCGTTCGCTGGGGCGGCCGCAGGCCCAGCCTGCCGGCGCTTCCAGCTTCAGGGAGGTGGCCGCACGCACGTTCGGGCAGTCTTCGCTGAAGTCGATCCGGTAGGCCTGGCCGGAAGCGGCACGGACGGCGATCGAGCGCGGCGAGGCCTGCTCCACCTCCTGCACGCCCACGGCATCGAGGCAGTGCGGTGCCGGCGCCCGGCGTTCCTGCCCGCTGGCGGTGACGGAAAGGGACAGGCCGATGCTCGCGGCCAGAGCCAGGGAAACCTGTCGATATGCCATGACCTGCACTCCTTGCTGGATAGACGGCCCGACTATAGCAGTCAATTGCACCGCCGGTGTCAGGCGCGCAGACTTGCCGAATGGGCGCCATTTTCCACCTCCGGCACTATGGCCAGGCCACCGGCCTGGATCGCCACGACTACGCGCAATGGGTGCTGCCACTGCAGGGCGAGCTGCAGTTCGAGCTGGAAGGGCGGGGCGGCCGGCTGGACCTTCTGCAGGGCGCATTCGTGGCCGCCGGCGAGGCGCATGACCAGATGGCGGAGGGTCCGAACGGTTTCGTGATCGTTGATTGCGGTCCGGATGTTCTGGACGACGACACGCAGGAGCACCTGTGCAGGCAGCGGTGGCTGCATCTGCCGCTGGCCCTTCGCCAGGGGCTGGCCGAGGTGCGGCAGGGGCAGCCGCTGCCGTTGCTGCTGCCTGCCTTGCTGAGGGTGTTTGCACCGGCAGGCAGTGGCGCGCGCATGCAGGGGCTGTGCACGGCGGTACAGGCCGACCCGGGGCAGCCCTGGCCGGTCGCGCGCATGGCGGCATTCGTCGGCGTCAGCGAAAGCCGGCTGCATGCGTTGTTCCAGCGCGAATTCGGCTTGAGTCCGCAGGCCTGGGTCAGTGCCTGCCGCCTGCGCTGGGCCAAGCACCAGCTGCGGACCAGTGCGCTGCCGATCAGCGAGATTGCGCTGGCCGCGGGGTATTCCGAACAGAGCGCATTGACCCGCGCGCTGCGCCGGGAAAGCGGCGTTACCCCTGCGGCCTGGCGGCGGGGCGGCCTCTGATCCATGGCGCTGCGGGAACGCAGCCGAGTGCGTCCGGCCCTGCCGGGACAGCAATAGCCTGGGTCAAGAGAGGTCGTCCGGTGGGCGGCTACACTGCGCGGCCTCTTCTCCCCCGAAGAATCCGCAATGCGCAACAATCCGATGGTCCTGGGCATCGCCAATGGCGTAGCCGCGGGCGCGCTGTGGGGCGTGGTGTTCCTGGCGCCTGCCGTGCTGCACACGTTCAACGCCCTGCAGCTGTCTGCCGGCCGTTATCTGGTCTATGGCCTCATCGCCGTGATCCTGCTGCTGCCGCGCTGGAGGCGGCTGGCACCGAGGCTGGGGCGCGCGGAATGGTACGGCCTGCTGTGGCTGAGCCTGGCGGGCAACCTGGTGTACTTCCTGCTGCTGGCCACGGCCGTGCAGTGGGCCGGTGGCGCTGCGGCCTCGCTGATCGTCGGCCTGATTCCGGTCGTGGTGACCCTGGTGGGCGTGCGCGAGCAGGGGGCGGTGCCCCTGAAGCAGCTGTTGCCGGCTCTGGCGCTGTGCGTGCTTGGCGTGACCCTGGTGGGGTGGGAGGCGCTGATGTCCGAACACCTGGCGACGCCCTGGCGGCAGCGCCTGATCGGCCTGCTGTGTGCCTTCGGCGCACTGTTCTCGTGGGCGTTGTACTCGATCGGCAACAGCCGCTGGCTGGCGCGGCGCCCGGATCTGTCCAGCCATGACTGGTCGTTGCTGACGGGGGTCACCACCGGCGGACTGTCCCTGCTGCTGGTACCGCTGGCCTTCGCCGGGTCTGCCGGCAGCCACGCGACCGCACAATGGGGTGCATTCTGGGCCATCAGCGCAGGTGTCGCGGTCGTGGCGTCGATCGTGGGCAACGCATTCTGGAACCGTGCCAGCCGTCTTCTGCCGCTGACTTTGACCGGG
The DNA here is from genome assembly GCF_056393265.1 of Stenotrophomonas sp. Steno-C15. Taxonomy (NCBI): domain Bacteria; kingdom Pseudomonadati; phylum Pseudomonadota; class Gammaproteobacteria; order Lysobacterales; family Lysobacteraceae; genus Stenotrophomonas; species Stenotrophomonas sp. Steno-C15. Next base: position 40,353 of record NZ_JBWJPF010000011.1, on the reverse strand, counting down.
CAGATGATCGTGTTCGAAACCCTGTTCGCGCTGCTGTACGCATTTGCCTGGCAGCAGCGCTGGCCAACCGTGCTGGAGGCATTGGCGATCGTGTTCCTGGTGGCGGGAGTGATGCTGTGCGCGCACGCTCACCGCGCGCCACGCGCGATCGCCGAACATGCCGGCTGAATGGCCATCTCAGAGTCGACGATCGCTGCTTTGTCTCAGTTGCAACCAAATGACGGCACGTTGGCAGATGATCGGCGCAGGGAGTTTTTGCGCTGCAGCACTTGACAGCAGCGGGCTGAACAGTGTTTTCTGTCCGTCATGGTCCTTGATGCCGCCACCGCCAGTCTGATTGCACCCGCTATCGCGGGGCGTCCGACTGCACCGGCCGCCATCACCACCATTACCACCACCACCACCGACACCACTGCCCTGGTGCGGCCCGTCGTCTTCGTGTAACTCCCGAAAACCACGGCCCCGCACCATCCAGGTGGCGGGGAAACTCGACACCTGCATGCGACGGGGCCTCCTGCCGAGGTCTGCATGTCTTCCCACGTTCTCCCCCCTTCTGTTGCCCCGGCCGAGCTGGCCGCGCCGTCCACGGTCGTGCACAAGTTCGGCGGCACTTCGGTGGCCGACGCCGAGCGCTACCGCCATGTCGGCGGCCTGCTGCGGGCCCGCCCCGAATCGCAGCAGGTCACCGTTGTCTCGGCCATGAAGGGCGTCACCGATGCGTTGATTGAACTGGCCCAGCTGGCGGCGCAGGGAGACGAGGGGTGGCGCGAGGCCTGGCATGCGTTGCGTGCCCGCCATCGTGGGGCCGCGGTGGCCCTGCTCGGCGAACAGGTGGGCGACACCGTGGAGTGGATCGACGCGCGTTTCGAGCAGCTGTCCGAAGTGCTGGCCGCGCTGACCGTGATCGGTGAGCTGCCGCGTGAAGTGCTCGACCGCGTGCAGGGCCTGGGCGAGGTGTTCTCCGCGCAGCTGCTCGGTACGTACCTGCGCGCATGTGGCGAGGACTGCGCCGTCCTTGATGCACGCGACGTGCTCGTGGTCGGCCACGGCGAGCTGGGCGTGGATGTGGACTGGGAAGCCAGTGCCGACCGTCTGGCCAAGTGGCGCCTGCAGCATCCGCAGACGCGCGTGGTCGCCACCGGGTTCGTCGCCCGGGACCGCAACGACCGCATCACCACCCTCGGCCGCAACGGCAGTGACTACTCCGGCGCGATCTTCGCCGCGCTGTTCAATGCCGACGAGCTGCACATCTGGACCGATGTCGATGGTGTGTTGTCGGCCGACCCGCGCCTGGTGCCGGAGGCGGTGCAGCTGGAGTCGCTGAGCTACGACGAAGCCTGTGAGCTGGCGTACTTCGGCGCGAAAGTGGTGCACCCGCAGACGATGTCGCCGGCGATCCGGCTCGGGCTGCCGATCTTCATCCGCAACACCTTCCAGCCGGCCCATCCGGGTACGCGCATCAGCGCCGAGCGCTCGCCGCGCGGACCGGTGAAGGGGCTCACGCTGAGTTCCGACCTGGCCCTGCTGAATCTCGAGGGGACTGGCCTGATCGGCGTGCCTGGCACCGCCGAGCGCGTATTCGCAGCGTTGCGCCAGGCGCAGGTGTCGGTGGTGATGATCTCGCAGGGTTCTTCGGAGCACTCGATCTGCTGCGTGGTGCGGGCTGCCGAAGCGGGCCGTGGCCGCGGGGCGTTGCTGCAGGCCTTTGCCCATGAACTGTCGGTCGGCCAGGTGCAGCGCGTGCAGGTCCACGAAGGGGTCAGCGTGCTGGCGGCGGTGGGCGATGGCATGGCGGGCCAGCCCGGTGTGGCTGCGCGCCTGTTCGAGGCGCTCGGCCGGGCGCAGGTCAACATCCTGGCGATCGCCCAGGGTTCCTCCGAGCGCAACATCTCGGTGGCGGTGGACAGCGCCGACGCGACGCGCGCGCTGCGCGCCGCCCACGCCGGATTCTGGTTGTCGCCGCAGACGTTCGCGGTGGGCGTGATCGGGCCGGGCAACGTCGGTGCCGCGCTGCTGGATCAGTTGCTGGCGGCGCGCCCGCAGCTGCTGGCCAAGGCCAATGTCGATCTGCGCCTGCGTGCACTGGCATCGCGTTCGCGGATGCGGCTGGAGGCCGATGGTCTGCATGCCGACTGGCGGCAGGCGCTGCAGGCGGGCGGTGAGGCCAGCGATCTCGACCGCTTCACCGAGCACCTGCTGGCCGCGCACCTGCCGCATGCGGTGGTGATCGACTGCAGTGGCAGCAGCGAGGTCGCCGAGCGCTATGCCGATTGGCTGGCCGCGGGCATCCATGTGGTCACCCCGAACAAACAGGCAGGCGCCGGCCCGCTGTCGCGCTACCAGCGGATCCGTGCGGCGGCGGCTGCCAGCGGCGCGCGCTTCCGCTATGAGGCGACGGTGGGCGCCGGCCTGCCGGTGATCACCACGCTGCGCGACCTGGTCGATACCGGCGACGAGGTGCTGGCCATCGAAGGCATTTTCTCGGGCACGCTGGCCTGGCTGTTCAACCGCTTCGACGGCAGCCAGCCGTTCTCCTCGCTGGTGGCGCAGGCGCGTTCGATGGGCTACACCGAGCCGGATCCCCGCGATGACCTGTCGGGCGTGGATGTCGCGCGCAAGCTGGTGATCCTGGCGCGCGAGGCCGGCCACGCACTCAGTCTTGAACAGGTGCAGGTGGAAAGCCTGGTGCCGGCGCTGCTTCGCGAAGGCAGCGTCGAGGACTTCATGGCCCGCCTGGGCGAGTCTGATGCATCACTGCAGCAACGCCTGCAGGACGCGCGCGAGCGCGGCGCAGTGCTGCGCTATGTGGCCAGGCTTGACGCGGACGGCGCGTCGGTGGGTCTGCACGAGCTGCCGGCGGCACACGCGTTCGCCAACCTGCGCCTGACCGACAACGTGGTGCAGTTCCGCACCCGCCGCTACTGTGAGAATCCGCTGGTGGTGCAGGGGCCCGGCGCGGGACCGGAGGTCACGGCTGCAGGCGTGTTTGCCGACCTGCTGCGGGTGGCGGCCGGTGAAGGGGCGCGCCTGTGATCGCACGTGCATTCGCACCGGCATCAGTGGCCAATGTGGCAGTGGGGTTCGACATTCTGGGCCATGCCATCGCCGGTATCGGCGACACGGTCAGCGTGCGCCGCATCGATGAGCCTGTGGTGCGTATCGCGGCGATCCGTGGCAGTGCGGTCAAGCTTCCACTGGAGGCAGCGGGCAACACGGCTGGCGCGGCACTGCTGTCACTGCGCGAGGGCCTGGGCCTGGGCTACGGGTTCGAGCTGGAGATCGACAAGGGCATTCCGTTCGGCTCCGGCATGGGTGGCTCAGCAGCATCCTGCGTCGCGGCACTGGTTGCAGCCAACGCGCTGCTGGATGCGCCGCTGCCACGCGCCGCCCTGTATCCGCACGCGCTCGACGGCGAAGCGGTGGCCAGCGGCGGTCGCCATGGCGACAACGTCGGACCCTTGCTGGCGGGCGGGCTGGCGCTGTGCACCGCCGACAGGGTGGTGCCGGTGCCGGTGCCTGCGTGCTGGCACAGCCTGCTGGTGCATCCGCATGCCGTGCTGGAAACGCGCAGGGCACGGCAGGCGCTGCAGGGCAGTTATGAGCTGCGCGAGTTTGTCGCCCAGAGCGCGAATCTGGCCCTGGTCCTCAGCGGCTGCCATCGCGGCGATGCCACGCTGGTGCGCGCCGGCTTGCGCGATGTGCTGATCGAGCCACGACGTGCCGGCCTGATCGCGGGATTCGAGGCAGCGCGTGACGCCGCGCTGTCGGCGGGCGCGATGGGCGCGGGTATATCCGGTGCCGGTCCCAGTGTGTTTGCCTGGTTCGAGGACGCGATGCAGGCGCAGGCTGCCGCAGGGCAGGTTCGGGCGGCATTTGCGGCTGCCGGCTTCGACAGTGACGCCTGGGTCTCGCCGTTGGACGCGGCGGGAGCACGACTGTGCTGACTTCTTTCCTCTCATTGGATACCGATCCCATGCAATTCGTTTCCACCCGCGGCCAGTCGCCGGCCGTCGGCCTGAGTGCCGCCATCGCCGCCGGCCTCGCCCCCGATGGGGGGCTGTATGTGCCCAGCGCCTTGCCTGCGCCGCATCATGTGCAGCAGGGCGAGACCCTCGCCGAAACCGCCGCCGATCTGCTGGCACCCTTCTTCGACGGCGACGCGCTGCAGGAGGCGCTGCCTTCGATCTGCCGTGAGGCGTTCGATTTTCCGGTGCCGTTGCGTCCGCTTGGCGGTGGCGACTACGTCCTCGAGCTGTTCCATGGTCCCACTGCGGCCTTCAAGGACATCGGCGCACGTTTCCTGGCAGGCGCGCTGTCGAGGCTGCAGGCGGGCAAGGGACGCGACCTGACGATCGTCGTTGCCACGTCCGGTGATACCGGTGCCGCCGTGGCGGCGGCCTTCCATCGCCAACCGGGCGTGCGCGTGGTGGTGCTGTATCCGGATGGCCGGGTATCGCCGCGCCAGGCGCACCAGCTCGGCTGCTTCGGCGACAACATCCAGGCGCTGCGCGTGGCGGGTTCGTTCGACGACTGCCAGGCCATGGTCAAGCAGGCGCTGGCCGATCGGGCGTTGCAGGCGGACGTGCCGCTGAGTTCGGCCAACAGCATCAGCCTGGGGCGTCTTCTGCCACAGATGAGCTACTACGCGCATGCGGCACTGGCCCATCATGGGCAGCATCGGCGCCGGCTAAACCTGGTGGTGCCGACCGGCAACCTGGGCAACGCGATGGCTGCGGTGCTGGCACGCACTCTGGGGGTTCCCATCGGCCAGATCGTGCTGGCCACCAATGCCAATGATGTACTGCCGAAGTACTTCGAGGGTGGCGCGTATCAGCCGCAGCCCAGTGTCGCCACGGTCGCCAATGCGATGGATGTGGGCGCGCCGAGCAACTTCGAGCGCCTGCGCTGGCTGTACGACGGCGACGATGCTGAACTGCGCGCAGCGTTCCGTGCTTTCGCGGTGGATGATGTGACCATCCGCGCCACCATCGCCAGTGCGCACGCCAGCAGGGGCGAGCTGTTCTGCCCGCATACCGCTACGGCAGTGAAGGTGCTGCAGGACCTCCGCGCGGGCGGGGCGAAGGGCGACTGGGCGGTGGTGGCAACCGCGCACCCGGCCAAGTTCGAAGCGGTGGTGGAGCCATTGATCGGCGAAGCGGTGCCGGTGCCGCCGGCGCTGGCGGCGCTGCTGCAGCGTCCCGCCCATGCGGAACCGCTGGCTGCCGACTATGCGGCGCTGCGCGAGGTGCTGCGACGTTGACCCACAGGTGCCGCGCAAGGCGCGGTGTCGTCTGAAGCAAGGGGCAGGGTGGGGCGCCCGGTACCACCGGGCGCAGGTCGCGGCGCGACGCTCAAGCCTGGACGTCGCCCGCCAGCTGGCGCAGCCCGTCCTCGTCGAGGATCTCCACGACGTTCAGATGCGGCAGCGCGATCAGCGCCTGCTGACGCAGCTTGGTGAAGGTGCGGCTGACTGTCTCCATGGTCAGGCCGAGGTGGTCGGCGATGTCGCCGCGCCCCATCGGCAGCGAGACGCGCAGGCCGTCGCCGCCCAGTCGCGCCTCGCGCGCGGCCAGGCGCAGCAGGAAGTCAGCCAGCTTTTCCGCAGGCTGCAGCCGCGCCAGGGCGAGGGCCGCATCCTGCGCAGCGTCCAGCTCCTGGCAGGCGCGTTGCAGCAGCTTGCGCTCCAGGTGCGGATAACGCCCGCGCAGCGCCTTCATCTGCGGCAGCGCGACGCGGCAGACCCGGCTGTCAGCGATCGCCTCGATGTCGTAGCGGTGATGGTCGCTGCCGCTCAGGCCCAGGTAGTCGCCCGGCAGCACGAAGCCATTGATCTGGCGGCGGCCGTCGGCCAGCGTCCGCACCAGGCGCAGTGCGCCGGCGGTCAATGTATAGACATGCTGGCGCTCTTCGCCGGTGCGGGCGAGGGTGCTGCCCATCGTCACCGCCTGCGAGACGGTCACCTGTTCAAGTGCCTGCACTTCGTCAGGAGACAGCGCCGAACACACCGCCAGGTGGCGGACCGAGCAGTGCAGGCAGTCCAGCGTGGAGCAGGACTGCCCGGCGGTGTCGTTGTTGGCGGACGGGGCGCCGGAAGGCCGGGACATGGTGCGTGGGCGTATCGCGGGCGGGGAGGGCCTTATGATACTTCAAGCGGCTGTTCGACCCTGCGTCAGGCGGCCGCGCGCTCCAGGGCGCTAGAATGTCGCCCCCTCCCACGTCCCGTTCCAGCAGGAGTTGCTCCCGTGATCAAGCCCCGTACCCCGCCCGGCACCCTTGAGCTGCTGCCGCGCGAGCAGATTGCGTTCCAGCGCATGCTGGACGTCATCCGCCGCAACTACGAGCGCTTCGGGTTCCTGCCGGTGGAGACGCCGGTGTTCGAGCTGTCCGATGTGCTGCTGACCAAGTCCGGTGGCGAGACCGAGCGCCAGGTGTACTTCGTGCAGTCCACCGGTGCGCTGGCCAATGCCGCCGAGTCGGGTGACCGCTCGCTTCCGGAAATGGCCCTGCGCTTCGACCTGACCGTGCCGCTGGCGCGCTATGTGGCTGAGCATGAGCACGAACTGACATTCCCGTTCCGGCGCTACCAGATGCAGCGGGTGTACCGTGGTGAGCGTGCCCAGCGCGGCCGTTTCCGCGAGTTCTACCAGTGCGACATCGACGTGATCGGCAAGGACAGCCTGAGCGTGCGGTACGACGCCGAAGTGCTGGCGGTGATCCACGCGGTGTTCTCGGAGCTGCGCATCGGAGACTTCAGCATCCAGTTGAACAACCGCAAGCTGATGCGTGGCTTCTTCGAAAGCCTGGGCGTGGCCGAGGGCGAGCGCCAGCTGGCGGTGCTGCGTGAAGTGGACAAGCTGGACAAGCGGGGCGCCGACTACGTGCGCGAGACGCTGGTGGGCGACGGGTTCGGCATTCCGGCCGGACAGGTCGAGAAGATCCTGGCATTCGTGGCCGTGCGTTCGCAGGGGCATGCCGATGCGCTGGCCCAGCTTTCGGCGCTGGAGGACGCTGCGGGGTCCTCGGAAACGCTGCGTGCCGGCGTGGCAGAGCTGCGCGAAGTGCTGCAGCTGGTGCAGGCGCTGGGTGTGCCGGAGAGTGCCTACTGCCTCAACTTCTCCATCGCCCGTGGCCTGGATTACTACACCGGCACCGTCTATGAGACCACGCTGACCGACCACCCGCAGATCGGTTCGATCTGCTCCGGCGGCCGCTATGAAGACCTGGCCAGCCACTACAGCAAGTCGAAGCTGCCCGGCGTCGGCATTTCGATCGGCCTGTCGCGCCTGTTCTGGCAGCTGCGTGAGGCGGGCCTGATCGACGGAATCGAGGCCAGCAGCGTGCAGGCGCTGGTGGCGCTGATGGACGAGCAGGGCATGGCGCAGTCACTGGATATCGCCCGCCGCCTGCGGGCCGGTGGCATCAACACCGAAGTGCAGATGGAGCCGAAGAAGATCGGCAAGCAGTTCCAGTACGCGGCCAAGGCGGGCATCCGCTTCGTGGCGCTCGCCGGCGAGGACGAACTGGCGCGCGGGGTGGTGGCGGTGAAGGATCTGCTCCGCGAGCAGCAGTTCGAGGTATCCCGCGAGGAGCTGGCCAGCACCCTGCAGGTGGAACTGGAACAGTCGAAGGTGATGGTGTGAACTGACATTGCCGTGCCGCCGCTCTCCCGGTGGGGCGGCGCTGACCTGGATGACGCCCGCCTCTGGCGGGCGTTTTTCGTTTCCGGAACCTGAATGCTCGGGTGGAGGCGGTGGGGTGGTTTGACGCACTGCGCAAGAATGCGCTAATGTGCTAGCGCGCTATTACATTGATGCAAGAGATCCGCCCCGTGAAAGCCCGCCCCGACATCGCCGCCAAAGACCCCCAGGCCGATCTGGAAGCCCTGGCCCAGGCGTTCGCGGCCCTGCATGAGCCGGAGCAGGTCATGGCTTTCCTGCGTGACCTGTGTACTCCGGCCGAGCTGGAGGCCATGGCCGACCGCTGGAAAGTGGTGCCGCTGCTGCAGCAGGGGGTGCCATACCGCGAGATCCACGAGCGCACCGGGGTCAGCGTGACCACCACCGGACGGGTGGCGCGCTCGCTCGAGCATGGCCATCGAGGCTATGCCGCTGCCATCGACCGTCTGGCCTCGCGCTGATCCGCGCCCCGTACCGAACTTCGAGACCTTCCCATGAGTGCAACCCAGGCAGCCCCGGCACGAGACCGGCTGCGTATCGCCATCCAGAAGAGCGGGCGGCTTGCCGAGCCCGCCCGCAACCTGCTCAGTGCCTGCGGCCTGAGCTGGCGCGAAAGCCGTGACAAGCTGTTCTGCTACGGAGAATCGTTGCCGGTGGACCTGCTGCTGGTGCGCGACGACGACATTCCTGGCCTGATTGCCGACGGTGTCTGCGACCTGGGCATCGTCGGTCGCAACGAACTGGACGAGCAGGCCGCCGCGCGTCGCCAGATCGGCCTGCCGGATGCCTATCAGGCCCTGCGGGGGCTGGGTTTCGGCCAGTGCCGGCTGATGCTGGCGGTGCCGGAGGACTGGCAATGGCAGGGGCCGGCGCAGCTGGCCGGCATGCGGATCGCCACCAGCTATCCCGCCATCCTCAAGGCATGGCTGGTTGAGCAGGGCGTGGACGCGCAGGTGGTGGAGCTGTCCGGTTCGGTTGAGATCGCCCCACGGCTGGGCACGGCCGACCTGATCTGCGATCTGGTGTCGAGTGGTGCCACCCTGCGTGCCAACCAGCTTGTGCCGGTGCACAACCTGCTGGACAGCGAGGCGGTGCTGGCCGGTGCGGTGCGCGTGCCCGATGACGCTCGAGCGGGCCTGCGCGCCATGCTGCTGCGCCGTCTCGATGGCGTGGTACAGAAGCAGGACCGCAAGCTGCTGATGTTCCGCGCCAGCGAAGACCGTGTTGATGCCCTGGCCCAGCTGCTGGCCGATGCCGGGCCGCTGGAGCGCCTGCCGGCTGACGGCGGCACGCTGCGGCTGCAGACCATGTGCCCCGGACCACTGAGCTGGCAGCGCATGGAAGAGCTTGAGCGTGCGGGCGCGCAGGGCCTGATGGTGTTGAGCGTGGAGCGGTCGCTGGCATGAATCGTCTGATCTGGTCGCAACTTGATGAGGCTGCGCGCAGCGCGGCACTGACCCGCCCGGTGCAGGCCGTGGCCCAGCAGACGCGCGATGCGGTCGCGACCCTGATCGCGCAGGTGCGCGCGCAGGGCGACGAGGCGCTGCGTGTGATCACCGCACGCTTTGACGGTGTGCAACTGCCGTCTTTCGAAGTGTCTGACGCCGAATTCGCGACTGCCGAAGCGGCGGTGCCAGGCGATCTGCGCCAGGCCATGGTGGAAGCGGCCGGGCGCATCGCGCGCTTCCACAGCGCAGGCATGGGCCAGGGCTATGCGGTGGAGACCGCGCCGGGCGTGGTCTGTGAACGCATGCTGCGGCCGATCGGCCGGGTCGGCTTGTATGTGCCGGCCGGCAGCGCACCGTTGCCATCCACGGCGTTGATGCTGGGCGTGCCGGCGCAGCTGGCCGGGTGCCCGCAGGTAGTGCTGTGCACACCCCCGCGCGCCGATGGCAGCGCCGATCCGGCGGTGCTGGTGGCTGCCCGGCTGACCGGCGTGCAACGCGTTTTCAAGCTGGGCGGCGCGCAGGCGATCGCTGCGATGGCCTATGGCACCGCCAGCGTTCCGGCCTGCGACAAACTGTTCGGGCCCGGCAACAGCTTCGTCACCGAAGCCAAGCAGCAGGTCGCGCAGAACGGTGCAGCGGCGATCGACATGCCTGCAGGGCCGTCGGAAGTTCTGGTGATTGCCGATGCCGGTGCCAATCCGGCGTTTGTGGCTGCCGATCTGCTGTCGCAGGCCGAACACGGCCCCGATTCGCAGGTGCTGCTGCTGACCGATGATGCCGCGATGCTGGCCGCGGTCGAGGCCGAAGTGGAACGCCAGGTCGCGCTGCTGCCGCGGCAGGATATCGCCCGCCAGGCGCTTTCGGCGTCGCGCCTGATCCTGGTCGACACGCTGGCCGATGCCTTCGCGATCAGCAACCGCTACGCCCCTGAGCACCTGATCCTGGCCCTGCGCGAACCACGCGGCTGGCTTGATCGGGTGCAGGCTGCAGGCTCGGTGTTCCTGGGTGATTACACCCCCGAGGCATTGGGCGACTACTGCAGTGGTACCAACCATGTGCTGCCCACCGCAGGCGCCGCACGTGCGTACAGTGGTGTCAGCGTGGCCAGCTTCCAGAACTTCATCAGCGTGCAGAGTGCCAGCGCCGCCGGGTTGGCGGCGATCGGCGGCTGCGCGCGCACCCTTGCCAGCGCCGAAGGGCTGGACGCGCACGAGCGCGCCGTTGCCCTGCGCATGGAGGTGGCTGCATGAATGCCGGGATCGACGAGGTACTGGCGCTGGTGCGCACCGACCTGCAGGCCTTTGCAGGTTACAGCTCGGCGCGCAGTGCGGCAGTGCAGGGCGATGTCTGGCTGAACGCCAACGAATCGGCCTGGGCCAACCCCGCGGACGCCGAGGGCCGCAGCCGGCGCTATCCAGAGCCCCAGCCACAGGCGTTGCGCGATGGACTGGCTTCGCTGTACGGCGTGCAGCCGCAACAGGTGCTGGTCGGGCGTGGCAGCGATGAAGCCATCGACCTGCTGGTGCGTGCGCTGTGCGTGCCGGGGCGCGATGGTGTGCTGGTCACGCCGCCGGTGTTCGGTATGTATGCAGTCTGTGCACGGCTGCAGGGCGCGCCCCTGATCGAAGTGCCCCTGGTCGATGCCGCCGACGGCCTGCACGCCGACCTGGATGCGGTGATCGAATCGGCCAGAGCACGCAATGCGAAGCTGGTGTTTCTGTGCGCGCCCTCCAATCCGGCCGGCAGCGATATCGCCCTGGCCGACATCGAGCGTGTGGCCGAAGCCTTGCGCGGTCGGGCGCTGGTCGTGGTCGATGAAGCCTATGTCGAGTACGCGCAGCGTCCTTCGGCGACCTCCCTGCTTGCCACGCACGCCAATGTGGCAGTGCTGCGTACGCTTTCAAAGGCCCATGCGCTGGCGGCCGCACGGATCGGAACGTTGATCGCCGCAGCGGAACTGATCGCGGTGCTGCGTCGCTGCCAGGCACCGTATCCGGTGCCGACGCCGTGCGCGGAACTGGCGGTGCAGGCGCTGCAGCCGGCGGCGCTGGCACGCACACGCGAGCGCGTGGCCACCGTGATCGCCGAACGCGAGCGCCTGCGCACTGCGCTGCAGGGCCTGCCTGGCGTACGCCAGGTCCATGCGTCCGCAGGCAACTACCTGCTGGTGCGCTTTGCCGATGCCCAGGGCGCGTTCGATGCGTTGCTGGCGGCCGGCGTGGTGGTGCGCGACCAGCGTGCAGCCCCGCAGCTGGAGGATGCGCTGCGGATCAGCATCGGCAGCCCCGAAGAGAATGACCGCGTGCTTGCGTCCCTGTCGGCCCGGAGGGCCGTTGCATGACCCCGATCCTGTTCATCGACCGCGACGGTACCCTCATCGAGGAACCTTCCGACTTCCAGATCGACGCCTACGAGAAGCTGCGCTTCGTGCCGCAGGTGATTCCGGCACTGCTGAAGCTGCGTGATGCAGGCTACCAGTTCGTCATCGTCACCAACCAGGATGGCCTCGGCAGCGAGGGCTATCCGCGCGCCAGCTTCGATGGACCGAACGATCTGATGCTGCAGATCTTCGAAAGCCAGGGCATCGTGTTTCGTGATGTGCTGATCGACTGCAGCTGGCCACAGGACAATGCCCCGACCCGCAAGCCCGGCATCGGCCTGATGACGGCCTACCTGCAGGACCGCAGCATCGATTGGGCACGCTCGGCGATGGTCGGCGACCGCATCACCGACCTGCAGTTCGCCGACAACCTCAACATCCGTGGCTTCCAGTTGCGCACGGAGCAGTTCGGCGGTGACTGGGACTGGCCGGGCATCGCCCACGCACTGGCCGATGCGCCGCGCACGGCGGTGGTCCAGCGCAACACGAAGGAAACGAAGATACGCGTCGAGCTGGATCTGGATCGCGCCGGTGACGCCAACATCCGCACCGGGTTGCCGTTCTTCGACCACATGCTGGAACAGATCGGCAAGCACGGTGGTTTTGCGCTGGACATCCGCGCCGAGGGCGACCTCCACATCGACGAGCATCACACCATCGAGGACACAGGGCTGGCGCTGGGCCAGGCGCTGCGCGAAGCCTTGGGTGACAAGCGCGGCATCGGCCGCTACGGGTTCACCCTGCCGATGGACGAGACCCTGGCCAGCGCAGCGCTGGACTTCAGTGGCCGGCCCTATTTCGTCTTCGAGGGCGAGTTCAAGCGCGAGCGCGTGGGCGACATGCCGACCGAACTGGTGCCGCATTTCTTCCGCTCGCTGTGCGATGCAGGTGGACTGAATCTCAATCTGCAGGTGCGTGGCGACAATGACCACCACAAGGTGGAGGCCTGTTTCAAGGCGCTGGCCCGCGCGCTGCGCCCGGCGCTGGCGCGCCAGGGTACGGCGCTGCCCTCGACCAAGGGGGCCCTGTGAGCGAAGTCGCGCTGATCGATGCCGGCGGTGCCAATCTGGGTTCCGTACGCTATGCGTTGGAACGGCTGGGCGCCAGTGTGCGCCTGGTACGCGACGCAGAGGGGCTGGCGGGCGCACGGCGGGTGATCCTGCCCGGCGTCGGTGCGGCAGGGCCGGGCATGCAGCGTCTGCATGCGCAGGGACTGGTGGAGCCATTGCGACGGATCGAGGTGCCGTTGATGGGCATCTGCCTGGGCATGCAGCTGCTGTTCGAGCGCTCGGAAGAAGCCGGCGTGGAAGCGCTCGGCCTGATTCCCGGGGTGGTGCGCAAGCTGGTGCCGGCGTGCGGCATCCGCGTGCCGCACATGGGCTGGAACCGCCTGCTGCCACTGCGGTCCTCGCTGCTGCTGCGCGATGTGCCTGATCGCGCAAGCGCTTACTTCGTGCACAGCTACGCAGCGCCGTTGAACAGCCATACGGTGGCCGCCTGCGATCACGGCGGCCTGTTCACTGCCGTGGTGGAGCAGGGGCGCTACTTCGGTGCGCAGTTCCATCCCGAACGCTCCGGCGATACCGGATCGCTGATGTTGCGCAACTTCCTCGAGGGCACCGCTGCATGAGTTTCACCGTCTACCCCGCACTGGATATCCGCGAAGGCCGTGTGGTGCGGCTGCGGCAGGGCGATTACGCGCAGGAAACGCACTACGGCGACGATCCCCTGCCGCGCGCGCAGGCATTCGCCGCGCAGGGCGCGCGTTGGATGCACCTGGTCGATCTGGACGCAGCGCGTGCCGGTGGCTACACGCTGGCCCCGCTGCTGGCGGCGGTTCGCACGCAGACGACGTTGCAGGTGCAGACCGGCGGCGGTGTGCGTGGGCGTGATGATGTGGCGCGCATTCTCGATGCGGGCGCGAGCCGGGTGGTGGTAGGGTCGCTGGCAGTGCGCAGGCCCGATGAAGTGGTCGGCTGGCTGCAGGCGTTCGGTGCCGATCACATCACCATCGCGCTGGATGCACGCCAGGACCCTCAGGGCCAGTGGCAGCTGCCGGTGCATGGCTGGACCGAGAACGCGGGCGTGACCCTGGATGACCTTGCGCTGCGGTATGCACGGGCGGGCATGCGCCACCTGTTGTGTACCGATATCGCCCGCGACGGCATGCTGGCCGGGCCGAACATCGGCCTGTACCAGCACCTGGTGTCGCTGCTGCCGGGCGTGCAGGTGCAGGCCTCCGGTGGCATCCGCGATGTGGCCGACGTGGCCGATGCGCGTGCTGCCGGCTGTGGCGGCGCCATCCTTGGCAAGGCGCTGCTGGAACAGCGCATGGACCTGGCGGAGGCGCTGGCATGCTGAGTCGCCGCATCATTCCCTGCCTGGACGTGCGCGAAGGACGGGTGGTCAAGGGGGTGCGCTTCCGTGACCACGTGGACATGGGGGATATCGCCGAGCTGGCGCAGCGTTACCGCGACCAGGGGGCCGATGAGCTGGTGTTCTACGACATCGGCGCCAGCCCCGAGGCGCGTTCGGTCGATGTGGCCTGGGTCGAGCGCATCGCACGGCTGATCGATATCCCGTTCTGCGTAGCCGGTGGCATCGACAGCGTGGAAACCGCACGGCGGGTGCTGTTTGCCGGTGCCGACAAGATCTCGATCAATTCGCCGGCACTGGGCCGTCCCGCACTGATCGACGAGCTGGCTGCCGAGTTCGGCGTGCAGTGCGTGGTGGTCGGCGTCGACTCGGTGCGCGAGGCCGATGGCGAATGGCGGGTGCGCCGCTTCAGCGGCGACCCGGACAAGACCCGAGCGGTACCCATACGGACGCTGGATTGGATCGTCGAGGCACAGCGCCGCGGCGCAGGCGAGATCGTGCTGAACTGCATGGACAGCGATGGGGTGCGCCGCGGCTACGATGTGGCCCAGCTGCAGCAGGCGCGTGCGTTGTGCCAGGTGCCGCTGATCGCGTCGGGCGGTGCGGGCACGATGGAGCATTTCGCCGAGGCCTTCGACCGCGCCGACGTGGATGGTGCGCTGGCCGCCAGCGTGTTCCACAGCGGCGCCATCGCCATTGCAGACCTGAAGCGCTACCTGCGCGAACAGCAGATCGAGGTACGGGATGTCTATTGAGGTGCGACCGTCGCTGGAGGCCCTGCAGGGGCTGGACTGGAGCAAGGGGGACGGCCTGCTGCCCGCGGTGGTGCAGGACGCCGATACCCTGCAGGTGCTGATGCTGGGTTACGTCAGCGCGGAGTCGCTGGCCGCGACGCTTGCCGTCGGGCACATGACCTTCTACAGCCGCAGCAGGCAGCGCCTGTGGACCAAGGGCGAGCAGTCCGGCAACGTGCTGGCGGTGCAGTCCATCAGCGTGGACTGCGATGCCGATACGCTGCTGGTGCTGGCCCGCCCGGCAGGACCGACCTGCCACACCGGTGCGGAGAGCTGCTTCGACCAGGCGCCGAAGGATTTCCTGGGCGGGCTGGGGCAACTGGTGGCCACGCGTGAAGCACAGCGTCCACCCGGCAGTTACACCACCCGCCTGTTCGAGGACGGCATCCGCCGTATCGCGCAGAAGGTGGGCGAGGAGGGCGTGGAAACCGCTCTGGCCGCAGTCGCACAGGATGACGCGGCGCTGCTGGGCGAGGCTTCGGACCTGCTGTACCACCTGCTGGTGCTGCTGCGCGCACGCGGCCTGTCGCTTGACGACGCGCGGCGGGTGCTGGAAACGCGCCATCGTTGATGGCTGCATGTGGCCTGCGGTCCGCACGCGCTTTCGGCGCCGGCGCCGGCCCGGCTGCATCCGCGCGGCAGACAGCCATGGCTCCGCTCTACAATAGGCAGTCCTCTTCTTTGCCGGATTGCCCATGAAATCGCCCGCTGCGTGGCTGTGCTGCCTGTTGCTGACCTCGCCGGCCTGGGCTGCGGATGCGGTTGTCAGCGGCAAGGTCTACCTGGAACGCGACGGCAGGCCCGGCCGTGGTGCGACCGACCCGGGCCTGGCCGGGGTGCAGGTGTCCAACGGCGAGCGCATCGTGAAGACCGCAGCCGATGGCAGCTACAGCCTGCCCGTGCGCGAGGGCCAGACGGTGTTCGTGATCAAGCCGGATGCGTACGCGTTCCCGAAGGCGAGCGACGGGCTGCCGTCGTTCTGGCGTCATTTCCAGCCCAACGGCTCGCCTGCACTGAAGTACGGTGGCATCGCCGCAACCGGCGATGCCACCCGCAACTGGGACTTCGCGCTGCAGACGGATCGTCATGACAACCGGCGTGGTTTCCAGATGCTGGTGTTCACTGATTCACAGACCGCAAGCCTCAAGGACATCGGCTACTACCAGCAGTCCATCGTGGCGCCGCTGGTCGGCCAGACCCGGGCGCGGCTCGGCACGACGCTCGGCGATATCGTCAATGATGACCTGACGCTGTATCCGGCCATCAACAAGGTCACCACGCAGCTGGGCGTGCCGTGGTTCCATGTGCCGGGCAACCACGATCTCGATTTCGATGCCGCCGTCGACGAGCATTCGCTGGACAGCTGGCGCAACGTCTACGGCCCGGACACGTACGCCGTGGAGGAGGGCGGTGCCAGCTTCGTGTTCCTCGACGATGTGGTGTATGACCCGAAGGCGAGGCCGAGCTATGTCGGTGGCCTGCGCGAGGATCAGTTCGCGTTCCTTGCCGCCTACCTCAAGGGTCTTCATCGCGACCGCCTGCTGGTGCTGGGCATGCACATTCCGCTGTTCGATGCGGCGCCGGGTCGCGAGAGCTTCCGGCACGCCGACCGGCAGCGCCTGTTCGACCTGCTGAAGGACTTCCGCAACGTGCTGGTCCTGAGCGGCCACAGCCACACCCAGCAGCATGTCTACCATGGCAAGGCCGAGGGCTGGCACGGCGAAAAGCCCCTGCACGAGTACAACGTCGGTGCCAACTGCGGTGCGTTCTGGTCCGGTGTGAAGGATGCTGCCGGCGTGCCGGACAGCACCATGAGCGACGGCACGCCAAAGGGCTACGCGTTGCTGGATGTGGCTGGCAACGGCAGCTATCGCCTGCAGTATCGCGTGGCCGGCGCGCCAGCCAGCGAACAGATCGGCCTGCATGCGCCGAAGGTGCTGCGCCAGGGCGCGTATCCGGCGTGGGGCGTTTACGCCAACGTGTACATGGGTGAGGACGCGAGCGTGGTCGAGTACCGCGTGGACGGTGGGGCATGGCAGCCGATGAAGCAGGTCCGCCAGCCCGACCCGCGGCTGCTGGTGGAGAATGCGGCGGACGACCTGTCCAGCGTGCTGCGCGGTTACGATCGCTCGCCGGAAGCCACCGCTTCGCCGCATCTGTGGCGCGGCGCGCTGCCCACCCACCTGGCCGTGGGCGACCACAGGATCGACGTGCGTTCGACCCAGCCGGATGGTGCGGTATTCACCGCCACCACCCGTTATAGTCTGCAGACCGCAGAGCCCTGATCCGCAGGTGCCGCTGCGCGCTGCGTCCCGGCTGCCGGCGCTGCGCCGCGCTAGGCAAAGCGACCCTGATGCCTGAGAATCGGTGCGATTCAATCGATTCAAGCAGGCCAGAGTGACCATCGCAGCAGTGCCCCCGGTTTCCACCGACTCCTCCCGCGGCGGTCTTCCGCGAAGCCTGGTCGTCGCCGATGTCGGCGGTACCTTTGCCCGCCTGGCGCTGGCTGAAACGCTGCCGGGACAGGCGCCACGGCTGGGCAGTCATCGCACCTACGCGTGTGCCGATCATTCCAGCCTGGCGGCGATTCTGGCCGACTTCACCCGGAGCCTCGCACTGCCGGTGCGGTCGGCGGTGGTCGCCATCGCCGGCCTGCTCGATGGCGATGTGCTGATCAACGCCAATCTGCCGTGGACGGTGTCGTTGTCCGCCACCCGCGCACAGTCCGGTCTGGACGATCTGCAGCTGATCAATGATTTCGAGGCGGTGGCACTGGCCATTCCCTACCTGCAGGCCGACACCCTGGTTCCATTGAACGGCGATGCCGACCCGGCGAAGGCGTTTCCGGCGCTGGTGCTGGGGGCCGGTACCGGTCTGGGCGCGGCGCTGCGCTTCGCCGATGGCGGGCGTCCGGTGCTGCCCAGCGAGATCGGCCACGCTGCCCTGGGGGCCGGCAACGCGCTGGAGCTGGAGGTGCTGGGCAGGCTGCTGCAGCGGTGGCCACATGTGGACAACGAGCGTGTGCTGTCCGGCAGCGGTCTGATGAATCTGTATCCGTGCCTGTGCGAGCTGCGTGGCGTCACTCCGGTGTGGTCCAGCACCGAAGCGCTGATCGGCGCCGCACGCAGCGGCGAAGACGCACTTGCAGTGGAGACGCTGCAGGTGTTCTGCGCCTGGCTGGGCAGCCTGGCCGGCGATGCCGCCATCGCCGTGGGCGCCCGCTCGGTGTACCTGGCGGGCGGCATTTCCACCCACGTGCAGGATTTCCTCGCCGATGGCCGCTTCCGCGAGCGCTTCCTCAACAAGGGCGTGCTGGCAGAAGTGCTGCGGCAGGTGCCGGTATGGCGGGTCGAACACGGCCAACTGGGCGTGCTGGGCGCCGCCGTCTGGCATGCGGCGCGGTACCCCGTACACGATTGATCGGTGCTGCCGGCATCGGGCCGGCGACACGTTGCAGACTGGGAGGCAACATGGTGGATCGCAGGCAGTTCCTGCAGGCCGGAGCGCTGGCGGCAGGCATGGCCGCTCTGCCGGGCGTACAGGCACGTGTGCAGGGCGGAGCGAAGGTGGTGTCGACCTGGGACTTCGGTGTGCCGGCCAACCAGGCGGCATGGAAGGTCCTGGCGCAGGGCGGCAGTGCCCTGGACGCAGTGGAGGCCGGCGCACGCTGGGCCGAGAGCGAGCTGTGCAATCCCACCGTGGGCCATTGCGGCAATCCGGATCGGGACGGCGTGCTGAGCCTGGACGCGAGCATCATGGACGGCGATGGCCGCTGCGGTGCGGTGGCCGCGCTGGTCGACATCCCGCACCCGGTGTCGGTGGCCCGCAAAGTGATGGAAAACAGCCCGCACGTGTTGCTGGTGGGTGAAGGGGCGCAGCAGTTCGCCGTGCAGCAGGGCTTCGAGCGCAGGCGTCTGCTGACGCCGCAGGCCGAAGCGGCCTGGCGCGAGTGGTTGAAGACCGAGAAGTACCAGCCCCAGATCAACGCCGAGCGACGTGGCCTTCCCGGCAACAGCGACAACCACGACACCATCGGCATGCTGGCGCTGGATGCCCGGGGCCATCTCGCCGGTGCCTGCACCACCAGCGGCATGGCCTGGAAACTGCACGGCCGGGTCGGCGACAGTCCGATCATCGGCGCCGGCCTGTACGTCGACAACGAGGTCGGTGCCGCCACCGCATCGGGCGTGGGCGAAGAGATGATCCGCAATGCGGCCTCGTTCCTGGTGGTCGAGCTGATGCGCCAGGGTCGAACGCCCGCCCAGGCCTGCCGTGAGGCGATCGACCGCGTGGTACGCAAGCGTCCGGAGGCGAGCAGAACCCTGCAGGTGTGCTTCCTGGCCATGAACACGCAGGGCGAGGTGGGCGCCTATGCGCTGCATCGCGGCTTCGTCTATGCCGTCTGCGATGCGCAGCGCCAGGATGACCTGCGCGATTCGCCGTCGATCTACACGAGCACGCAGGCGTGAGCACGCGGCTCACCCTGGAGATCGCCAGCAACTCGCTGGCTTCGGCGTTGGCCGCGCAGGCCGGTGGCGCCGACCGCATCGAACTGTTCGACAACCTTGCCGAGGGCGGCACCACACCGTCGTTCGCCAGCATCGCCATGGCCCGCGAACGCCTGTCGATTCCGCTGTTCGTGCTGGTGCGGCCGCGGCCGGGTGATTTCCACTACGACGCCCTGGAGGCCGAGCTGATGCTGCGCGATATCGCACAGTGCCGTGCGCTGGGCTGCGATGGCGTGGTGATCGGTGCGTTGGACCGGCAGGGCGATATCGATCTGCCCCTGTGCCGCGCGCTCATCCAGGCGGCGGGTCCGCTGCAGGTGACGTTCCACCGTGCCTTCGACGCCGCGCGTGACCTTCCGGCGGCGTTGGAGCAGGTGATCGCTCTGGGGTGCAGCCGTGTATTGACGTCCGGGGGACAGGCCAGCGCGGCTGCCGGTGTCGACGTGCTGGAAGGCCTGGTCGCCCGGGCGGCGGGGCGCATCAGCGTGATGGCAGGTGCCGGCCTGAACCCGGCCAACATCGCTGCGGTGGCGCGGCACAGCGGCTGCGTTGAGCTGCACGCGTCGGCCAAGAGCCGCCGGCACTCGGCCATGCAGTTCCACAACCCGGCACTGCGCGGGCTGGACCCGCACTGGGATCAGACCGATGCCGCAATCGTGGCGGGGCTGCGGCGGGCGCTGGACGGCGATCTGTCCTGATACCGGGCGAAGTCGGTTCCGCGCGGGTCTGCCGCTCGCGTGTCATCAGTTCATCTCCGGCCTGCGGCGGCCAACCTGCGCAAGCCACTGATTCATCGACTTTTCAAGCGGGGATGGCAGCGGATCCGCAGCGGCGTGTTGCGCCGCGGAATGCTCTCTCCGGTTCAGCCGTGCTTTAGTTTGGATCGATCCACAGGGGGGTGCCGGAACCGGCTTGAACCGACCCGGCACCTGGATCTTCCGTAGTGCCGCGCCACCACCCATCCGTGCGACCACACCCTCCGAGAGCGACCACATGGCTCAGTTCGTCCGCAATCGTCGTCACCTGCTGTCCCAGGCCCTGGTCCTGGCCCTGCTTCCGCTGGCTGCCAATGCACAGGAAGTCTCAGGTTCGTCCACCAAGGATCTCGACGCGGTCACCGTCACTGGCTCGCGCATCAAGCGCGCCAGCGTCGAAGGCCCAGCTCCCGTCAACGTGATCACCGCGCAGCAGATCCAGAAGGAAGGCTTTGTCAGCGTGTACGATGCGCTGAAGACATTGACCGAAGCCACCGGCACCGTGGAGGCGGCTTCGCAGTGGGGCTCGCACACGCCCAACGCCAGCGGCCTGAATCTGCGCGGGATGGGCCCCAACCGCTCACTGCTGCTGGTCAATGGCCGTCGCGTGGCCGACTACCCGTTGCCCTATGGCGGGGAGACCAATTTCTCCAACTACGGCAACATTCCCGCCGCTGCGGTGGAGCGCATCGAGGTCCTGACCGGCGGCGCCTCTGCGATCTACGGCTCGGATGCCATTGCAGGCGTGGTCAACGTCATCCTGAAGACCCACTACGACGGCGACGAAGTGCGCGTGCGCGGCGGCACCTCCACTGAAGGTGGTCGCGATACCTGGGATCTGTCGTGGGCGGGTGGCAGGACCGGAGACAACTGGAGCGTGACCTACGCGCTGCAGTACACCAAGCGCGATCCGCTGTTCGGCCGTGACCGGCCGCAGATGGATGATGCCGATGATGCGCCGCGCCCCTCCTGGAACATGGAACAGCGCAAGGTCGGTTTCCGTCCTACCGCCGGCCTGGCCCTGATCGACCCGGGTACCGGCCAGCGACTGGCGCCGCCGACCGGCACCTGCGAGAAGTTCGACGGCGAGTACTACACCGCCGATCGACTGGTCTACAACTACAACACCGATACGATCACCAATACCGGGCAGTTGTGTGGCATGACGGCCGACTATGCCAACTGGCTGCTGACCGGTGGTGCCGAGAATGTGTCCGGCAATCTGTATGCCACGTTCGATTTCGACAGCGACCTGCAGGGCTGGACCAACCTGGCGGTGTACCGGTCGGAGGCGATCTGGGGGACCAATCCGCCCAGCGTGACGCTCATCGATGATGACAACGGCTACTACTGGGATGCCAACCGCAACCGCGCGATCCTGGGCGTGCGCCAGTTCACGCCCAACGAAGTGGGCGGCCTGGACACCCTTCGCAACACCAACCGGGAGCTGTCCTGGGACTGGAGTGCAGGCCTGCGCGGGCGCCTGGCGGACCGCTTCGACTGGAGTGCCACCATCGGCCGTTCCTACTACCGCGTGGAAGAGCGGCAGAATGTAGTGGACGAGCAGAAGTCCTATGACTTCTTCCTCGGCCCGCGCCTGGGTACGACGGCGGATGGTGAAGCGATCTACGCACTGGACGAAGCACGCTGGTGGAACCCGCTCACGCCGGACCAGTACTGGCAGATGGGTACGGTGGCGAAGAACCGTGCGTCTTCCTGGGTCAACCAGGCGTCGGCGGACATCACCGGT
The DNA here is from genome assembly GCF_056393265.1 of Stenotrophomonas sp. Steno-C15. Lineage (NCBI taxonomy): Bacteria > Pseudomonadati > Pseudomonadota > Gammaproteobacteria > Lysobacterales > Lysobacteraceae > Stenotrophomonas > Stenotrophomonas sp. Steno-C15. The sequence continues at coordinate 18,666 of NZ_JBWJPF010000011.1, read as the reverse complement.
GAGTTGTTCCAGGGCTGGGCGGGGCCTGTTTCGTTCGCGGCGGTGGCCGAGGTGGCGCAACAGGGATATCACCTCGCTCCCGACCCTCGCGCCGGCATCGATTTCGACCTGCAGAACGTTGATCGCGGTGGCGGCGAGCGCACGCGCTACTCGGCGGGCGTGGAGTTCAAGATTCCACTGCTGGACAGCGTGATCGCCACCGCGGCGGCACGCTATGACCGTTACGGCAGTTACAAGGCCGACGCCAATTTAGAGGCGCTGGACATCGGCAGCCAGAAGGAGACCACCTGGAATGTCGGTCTGGAATGGCGGCCGGTGGAGTCGCTGCTGGTACGCGGTTCCTACGCCACCAGCTTCCACGCGCCTGACATGCACTACCTGCTGGGGCAGCCCAGCAGTTCCGAGGTGCAGACCTATGACCGCCTGCGTTGCATCGAAAGCGGTGCCTATCTGGTCAACAACTGTGGAGTGGGCAATACCGATGTCTGGTACACGTTCGACGTGAATCGTCGCGGTACTCCGCTGCTGCGCTCGGAAACGGGGGATTCATGGACGGTCGGATTCGTCTGGGATGTGATGTCCAATCTTTCGATCAGTGCCGACTACTGGGCGATCAAGCTGGAGGACATGATCGTCGATGTCGGCGCCGACGAGGTGCTGGCCAGCGAAGCGGGCTGCCGCACGGGACTGAACATCGACGGCACGCCGTGGGCCAATCCGGCCGGTGCCGACTACTGCGCCGGCATCCTGGCGCGCGTGAACCGCGACAGCAATGGCCGCCTGGTGTCGATCGAGCGGGGGCCGTTCAACCTGGCCAGCCGGGAGGTCCGCGGTATCGACCTGACCGCGCGTTACCGGTGGGACAGCGCAGCATGGGGAAGCTTCCAGTTCGGCGTGAACTACACCAACCAGCTGTCGACCAAGGAGCAGCGCTATGCCGCGGATCCGAATCCGCAGCGCCGTGACCGCGATCTGCGCAGCAAGCTGCGAGCGAGCCTGGCCTGGCAGCGTGGTCACTGGAACGCGAATGTGTACGCCGACCGCATCGGCTCGGTGCCGGGCGTGCGTTACCACTGGGGCACCGACCGCCTGGACAATCCCGGCGGCTGCCTGCCGTTCGCCGATGGCTACGTACCCAGCGACAGTCCTTCGCTGGACTGCCTGGAACCTGCCACGCGTCCCGATGGTTCGCCGAATCCGAATCCGAACGCCGGCCAGCGCACGGCGCGCTACTACGGCCGGGTTGGACCGTTCATCACCTGGAACGTCAATGTGGGCTATCAGGTGACTGAACGCGCCAAGGTCAATGTGTACGTCAACAACGTCTTCAACTCGGCCAGCTGGAACCACAAGGATCCCTACAAGCTGGACTACGATTTCGCGCCGACCCGGCTGCTCGGTGCGGTTGGCCGCGAGTTCGCGCTGGAATACGTGTTCACGTTCTGAGCCCGCGCCATGGATCCACCCTCGACCGGTGGATCCATGCCCCGCGGATGAAGTGACCGCTGGGCCGCCGGACAGGACAGGCTGGATTTGACCTTCCCACGATGGCAAGGTTTAGCCTGTTCCGGTCCAGAAGGAACCCGGGAATCCAGTCATGAGCCTGTCGCACGCCACCACCGCCGCTTCCGTGCCTGATCAGATCAGCCTGCCCATCGAAGGCATGACCTGCGCGAGCTGCGTAGGCCGGGTCGAGGCCGCGCTGGCCAAGGTGGAGGGGGTCGGCAGCGTCTCGGTGAACCTGGCCACGGAACGTGCCGATATCCGTCCGTCGGGGCCGGTGGACCGCGCCGCCTTGATCCAGGCGGTGCACAAGGTCGGCTATGAGGTTGCGGCCACGACCGTGGAGCTGGCCGTGGAGGGCATGACCTGCGCGTCCTGCGTGGGCCGGGTCGAACGCGCACTGCTGGCCGTGCCGGGCGTGAGCGCGGCGAGCGTCAACCTGGCCACCGAGCGTGCCACCGTTCGCGGCGCAGCAGACGTGGAGGCGCTGCTGGCGGCGATCGACAGGGCGGGCTACGGCGCTCGTCTTCTTGATGGCAGCGCGCAGGCCGATGACGGCGGGGAGAAGAAGGACGCCGAGCGTGCTGAACTCAAACACGCGCTGATACTGGCCAGCGTGCTGGCCCTGCCGGTGTTCGTACTGGAGATGGGATCGCATCTGATCCCGGGCATGCACCACTGGGTGATGTCGACCATCGGGTTGCAGGCCAGCTGGTATGTGCAGTTCGTGCTGACCACGCTGGTACTGGTGATTCCCGGCCGGCGCTTCTACCAGAAGGGCATTCCGGCACTGCTGCGTTTGGCACCGGACATGAACTCGCTGGTCGCGGTGGGCACCGCGGCGGCGTTCGGCTACTCGGTGATCGCGACCTTCGCACCGCGGCTGCTGCCGCCCGGCACGGTGAACGTCTATTACGAAGCTGCGGCGGTGATCGTCGCGCTGATCCTGCTGGGCCGCTTTCTCGAGGCGCGTGCCAAGGGCCGTACGTCGGAAGCCATCAAGCGGCTGGTCAAGCTCCAGGCCAAGGTCGCCCACGTAGTACGCGATGGTCGGGTGGTCGACGTCCCGGTGGGCGAGGTGGTCAGTGGCGACCTCGTGGAAATACGTCCTGGCGAACGCGTCCCGGTGGATGGCGAGGTGGTCGAGGGGCGCAGCTTCGTCGATGAGTCGATGATCAGCGGTGAGCCGGTTCCGGTTGAAAAGGCATCGGGCGCGGCCGTGGTCGGTGGTACGGTCAACCAGCAGGGAGCACTGACCGTGCGTGCCACGGCGGTAGGTGCGCAGACCGTGCTTGCGCAGATCATCCGCCTGGTTGAACAGGCACAGGGGTCGAAACTCCCGATCCAGGCCGTGGTCGACAGGGTCACGCTGTGGTTCGTGCCTGCGGTGATGCTGGCCGCGTTGGCCACCTTCGTGGCGTGGCTGCTGCTCGGGCCGTCCCCGGCGCTTACCTTCGCCCTGGTCAATGCCGTGGCCGTGCTGATCATTGCGTGCCCCTGTGCGATGGGGCTGGCAACGCCGACCTCGATCATGGTCGGCACCGGGCGGGGCGCGGAGATGGGCGTGCTGTTCCGCAAGGGCGAGGCACTGCAGTTGCTGAAGGATGCGCGGGTGGTGGCGGTGGACAAGACCGGAACCCTGACCGAGGGCCGCCCGCGATTGACCGATCTGGAACTGAGCAACGGTTATGCGCGAGCGGCGGTGCTGGGCGCGGTCGCGGCCGTTGAATCGCGCTCGGAGCATCCGATCGCACGCGCGATCGTGATGGCCGCCGAGGAGGAGGGCATCTCCGTGCCGGCCCTGCAGGAGTTCGAATCGGTCACCGGCATGGGGGTGCGTGCGATCGTGCAGGGAAGCCGCATTGAAGTCGGGGCCGACCGGTTCATGCGAACGCAGGGCGTTGATATCGATGGCGTTGCCGCGCTGGTGCAGCGTCTGGGAGGTGAAGGAAAGTCGCCGCTGTACGCCGCCTTCGATGGCCGGCTGGCAGCGGTGATCGCAGTGTCCGACCCGATCAGGACGAGCACGCCGGCCGCCATCACCGCACTGCATGCGCTGGGACTGAAGGTGGCGATGATCACCGGCGACAATGCGCGCACCGCACAGGCGATCGCACGCCAGCTGGGCATCGACGAGGTCGTGGCCGAAGTGCTGCCCGAAGGCAAGGTGGAGGCGGTGCGACGCCTCAAGGCTGCGCATGGTCACGTGGCCTTCGTCGGCGACGGCATCAACGATGCGCCGGCGCTGGCGGAGGCGGATGTGGGCCTGGCCATCGGCACCGGTACCGATGTGGCGGTGGAATCGGCCGATGTAGTGCTGATGTCCGGCAGTCTGCTGGGCATGCCCAATGCCATCGCGCTGTCCAGGGCCACCCTTGGCAACATCCGGCAGAATCTGTTCTGGGCCTTCGCCTACAACACCGCTCTGATTCCGGTGGCCGCCGGCGTGCTGTATCCGGCTTTCGGCATCCTGCTGTCGCCGGTATTCGCCGCCGGTGCGATGGCACTGTCCAGCGTGTTCGTGCTGGGCAATGCACTGCGCCTGCGTCGCTTCCGGGCGCCGATGGCCGACGCCGCCAGCCACTGAAAAGGAGACTGTCTTGAACATCGGTGAGGCCGCGAAGGCATCGAGCGTTTCGGCGAAGATGATCCGCTACTACGAGCAGATCGGGCTGATTCCTGCTGCCGACCGTACGGCATCCGGCTACCGGGCCTATTCGCACGCCGACGTGCATCGACTGCGGTTCATACGCCGCGCGCGGGACCTGGGATTCTCGGTCGCGGAGATCACGGATCTGCTGGGCCTGTGGAACGATACCTCGCGCCACAGCGCCGACGTCAAGCGCCTGGCCGAGCAGCACATCGATGATCTCGAGCAGCGCATCGACCACATGCGGCAGATGGCCGATACGCTGAAGTCGCTGATCAGCTGCTGTGCGGGCGACGAGCGGCCGGAGTGCCCGATCCTGCAGCGGCTGGAGGAGGGCGAGGAAGGCGCGGAGCCAGTCGCGGCGCGGCGGCAGGCGCGCCGGAGCTGAGCCGCGGGGCGCAGGGGTCTTCGCACCTGCGCGGCGGGAGTGCTGTGGCTCCTTCAGAAGGACGTGAGCATCGCCCGGAGCCGGGCGATCAGGCGGTGCGCGGCGGGAAGCCTGCGTCCTTCACAGCGGCGAAGATCTCCGCTTCGCTGGACGTGGTCTGCACCTGCACGCGGCCTGTCGGCGGATCGGCGACCACGCGGGCCTGCGGATCAACGCTCTGGATCGCGCGGGTCACGCTGCGCGCGCATCCGCCGCAGGTCATGCCGTCAACATGGAAGTCCATCTGTAGCTCCTTCGGTTCCGGGGAATGCAGCCAGTGTGCACCTTCCAACGATGGCAGGGTCAAGTGAAGCCTCCGCGGTGCCCATGAAAAACGGCAGCCACCTGTACCAGCGTGGCTGCCGTGGAGGAATGTCCCCGCGCCAGGCGGGGCGACTGCCTTAGAACTTCCAGGTCGCGCCGAAGTACAGCTGGCGGCCCGCGTAGGTATTGGAGATCAGGCGGGCCTTGGTGTCATTGCCCAGATGCACGCGCTGCTCGGACTTGGTGGCGTTGATCACCGACGCGGTCAGGGTCCACTCCGGGGTGAGGTTGTAGGCCACGTTGAGATCAAGCTGGTCGTACGGCTCGGTGTAGACCGTCATGCCGTTGTTCAGTCCGCCGACCACCTGGCCGCGACGGTTGTACGAGGCGCGGGCAAGGAACTTGTCGTTCTCGTAGAACACCGTCACGTTGGCCTGGTTCTTGGCGCTGCCGACCAGCGGCGACGAGCCGATGTTCTGCCCATCCAGCACGATGGAGGCCAGGTTGGTGTCGTTGTAGGTGTAGTTCGCCTGCACGCCGACGCCGAAATCGAAGGTGTACTGGCCGTACAGCTCCACGCCCTGCGACACACCGTCCTGGCCGTTGGCACGGGTCTCGTAGTCCTGCACGGTCACGGTTTCGCCACCGACCTGCATCTGCATGTCGCGCACGACAGGCACGGTGAAGTTGTCCACGTTCTTGCGGAACAGGCCCACGCCGGCCACCGCGCCAGGCTGGAAGTACCACTCCAGGCCGAGGTCGAACTGGGTGGCCTCGAAGGGTTCAAGCTGCTTGTTGCTGCCGTCGCCGGTCCAGCCCGGGGTCGGTGCACCGCCGGCCACGCGGCGGTCATTGACGTACTCCTCGCTGTAGTAGCGCAGGCTGCCCGGAGCGCCGATCTCGGTGTAGCCGGGGCGTGCGATGACCTTGGAGGCGGCGCCGCGCAGCAGCAGGGTATCGGTGATGTCCCAGGCGATGTTGAAGCTCGGCAGGACGTCGGTGTAGGTGCGGTCCACGCCCAGCAGCTCGAAACTCTTGCTCTGTGCCAGGTTGTAGGGCAGGCGCACGAAACCGCTCTCGCAGCTGTAGTTCGGGTAGGCCGCCGCGGCCGGGTCGGAGCACGCCATCGGTGCGCCTGCGGCGTTGTCGAGGAAGTAGTCGTCGAAACGCTCGATCGAATCGGTGGACTGCGCCAGCTGCTTGGTGCGCACCACGCGCACGCCCACGTTGCCGCGCACCCGCTCGGTGCGGAAGTTGGCCTGGAAGTAGCCCGAGTAGATCTTCTCGTTGACGTTGTAGATGAAGTCGTCCTCGACACGGTTGTGCGAACCGCCGTAGGTCTTGTTCAGGTAATCGATGTAGGCCGGATAGTTGATGCCCGGGAACACGTTGGTATTGAAGCCGCCGGGGATGTTGCTGATCGGGTTGGACAGGAAGAAGCCGGGCTGGGCGATATTGGCCGTAGGGTCGCAGCCGCTCTGGTAGCGGTTGTTGTCGTAGTCCGACGGGTCTCGGCCCTGGCACACCCAGTAGGTATTGCCGGTGTTGCGGTGCACCGTGCCGTCACGATACTTGGCACCGAACTGGATCGAGTCCAGCCAGCCGGATTCGAACAGCTTGGTGACATCGGCCTGGAAATAGTTCTGCTTGATCTCGGTCTGCTTCCAGGACGAGTCGGTCGAACCGGTGTCGATCTCGGCGATGCCGGCCATGAGCTGCTGCTGCAGGTCGGGAGCGAAGGTGCCCGACGGCGTGCCGGTCAGGTCCCAGGAGGTGCTGCTGGACGATTCCCACACGCCATTGGTCTGCCGACGCGGTTTGGCCGACATGCGGAAGTTCATCGAGGGACCGCCTTCGGACCAGGTGCGGCCGCCGGTGAACGACGCCTTCCACAGCGGGCTGATATCCCAGTCGATGCTGAGGTCGGCGGTCTGCGAGAGCGCCTTTTCGCGGCTGTAGCCGCCGGTGAGCTGCGGGGTCGGAATGGTGCAGTCATCGGGGCCCCAGCCCCCCGGCTCGAGCCCGGCCGCTTCGGCCTCGGCTTCATTGCAGTAATAGGTCTTGCCGGCCAGCTTCTCGAACTGCGCGCCGGTGACGACGGTGCCGCTGGGATCGAAGTCCAGCCCGTTGAGCATGCGGCCGCCGGCCCAGTTGCCGTCACCATTGAAGCGGGCCATGCTCCACTCCGGCACCTTCAGCATGTGCTGGGCGTAGTTGCCCTCCAGCTCGAAGCGGAAGTAGTTGGCCGTCATGGTCACGTTGTCGACCGGCTTGAACTGGAAGGTCAGCTGCCCGCCCTTGCGCTCGCGCGTTTCCTCCTTCACCGCGAAATTGACCGATGTCGGCATGAAGAAGTCGGTGTAGTTGCGACCGTTCTGGTTGTTGAAGCCGGAGTTGCCCCACCAGTACTCGATGCCGTCCTGCAGCATGGGGTTGCCATGCACGTCGCGCGCATCGGTATCGGTGCCGTACCACTGATAGTTCTCGGTGGTGACTTCCATGGTGCGGCTGGTGCGTTTCTGCTGGGTCACGCCGACCAGCACGCCGAAACGCTCGTCCTTGCTGTGCCACGAGTACAGTGCGGAGGCCTGCGGATCGATGTCGTGACTGGTGTCTGACGAGGTGCCTTCAAGGGTGACGAAGCCCGAGTTGGACTCCATGTCCAGAGGGCGCCGGGTGTGCAGGATGACCGTGCCGCCGATGCCGCCTTCATCGATGCGCGCTTCCGGCGATTTGAACAGCTCGGCGCTGGACAGCATGTTGGACGGCAGAAGGGTGTAGTTGAAAGAGCGGGTCGCCTCGTCGTTGGTCTCGGAGGTGGCGACGTAGTTGCCGTTCAACTGGGTCAGCGTCAGGTCTGCAGCGAGGCCGCGCACGCTGACCGTCTTGCCTTCGCCGCCGTCGCGGGTGATGACCACGCCCGGTACGCGCTGCAGCGCGTCGGCCACGTTCTTGTCGGGGAACTTGCCGACGTCTTCGGCCGTGATTACTTCGACCACGGCGTTGGCGTCGCGCTTCTGCTCAAGGCTCTTTTCGATGGCGTAGCGGTAGCCGGTGACCTGGACGCTGTCCAGGGTGGTGGCATCGGGCGTGCCGGTGGTGGCCTGCTGCGCCGCGGCGCCCGCCGGCAGGACGGCAGCGGCCAATGCCAGCGCGATGGCCAGCGACAGTGCGTCCTGGCCATGCATGCGTTTTGAGTGACTCATTCCCATCTCTCCCTCTCTCCTGGATTGATCCGCTGACGTGTGACGTGGTGCGGATGACTTGAATCGATCTAATCTGTGGTGATGCCGGTGCGGTCGCTACGCAGTTGCAACTGCATCCTGTGTCTGTGCCGGCCCGTCCTGTCGCTGCTTCCCCAAACTCCCGGCCACCGCAACGTCGTCTTGGATCGATCTAAGCGATGGGCGGGCGTTTTTTAGCATGGGTTGCCCGTCGGCGCATGCTGCTGCGCAATATGGTATTGCCGTGGCGGGGGTGTGACGTTTTTCTGAATCTGCTGGAAACGTTTTCTCGCGCGATTCCCCGGCAGGCCGGCCAGGAGGCCGCGCGGCGGGACGTATGCTGCGGCGCAGAATGCATTGGCGCGAATCGCCATGCTCTACTTGAATCGATCTAAATTCACGGTTGCGCGGGTCTCGCGCCATTCCACGGGGAGCAGGCTGCCGGCAGGCAGCGCTCAGCGGAAGGCGTTGCAGGCTCCAGCCGTCTGCCACCGCACCATCGACCACAGGAACCCGACATGCGCCCAGTGCCGTCCGCTCCCGCTGTCCCCTCGACGCCGCGCCCGTTGACGCGATTGGCCTGGCTGCTCGCACTGGCGATGTCGCCGGTGATGCTGCAGGCCGCCCCGGCCGCACTCGAGCGCGAGGTGAACACCTTCATCGGCAGCAAGGACGATGGCAACACGTTCCCGGGCGCCTCGGCACCCTTCGGCCTGATCCAGGTCAGCCCCATCGGCAGCCACTATTCGGGGTGGCGCTACGACGACGAGAAGATCCGTGGCTTCGGCCACTCCTTCCTGTCCGGTGCCGGGTGCTGGGAGCAGGGCGGCCAGGTCTCGGTCCTGCCCGTGACCGGCAGCATCGGTCCCGGTGGCGATTTCGACACCGCCGACGCCAAGAGCTTCAACCACAAGACCTACGCCGCGTCGTACACGCATGACGGCGAAATCGGCCAGGCCGGCTACTACAAGGTGCGCCTGACCAGCTACGGTGGCATCGATGCCGAGGCGACCGCGCGCACCCGTGCCGCCGCCGAGCGCTACACCTTCAGCCAGCGAAGCGGCGATGGCCACGTGCTGGTGAATGTCGGCCAGGCGAATGAACGCCATTCGGTGATCGGCAGCGTGATCGACGTGGTCGGCGACCGCGTGGTCGAGGGCAAGCTGGTCACCAAGAGTTTCTGCGGTGGCCACCAGTACACGACGTGGTTCCGCATCGAGTTCGATCGCCCGTTCAAGGCGCATGGTACCTGGGGCGAGGCCGGTGGCCTGCCGGGGGCGCGCCACAGCATGGAAGGCGAGCAGAAGCCGAACGGTGCCTGGTTGAGCTTCGACCTGGACAAGGGGCAGTCGGTCACGGCGGTGAGCGCGATTTCGCACGTCGATGCCGAAGGCGCGCGCACCAACCTGCGCACCGAGGGCATGCAGGGCGGAGCGCTGATGGGGTTCGACCGCATGCGCGCGCTGTCGCAGCAGGCGTGGCGCGAGGAGCTGGGCCGGGTGCGCGTGCAGGGCGGCAGTGCTGATGACCGCACGGTGTTCTACAGCGCCGCCTACCACGCGCTGCTGCAGCCGCTGACCGGCAGCGATGCCGACGGCCGCTACCGCGGCTACGACGATGGCATCCATCGCGCGGATGGCTGGACCTACTACGAGTACTTCTCGCTGTGGGATACCTACCGTGCACAGAACCAATGGCTGGCGCTGACCCGCCCCGATGTGGCGCGTGACATCGGCCGCACGCTGCTGGCGATCGACGAGCAGGGGGGCTGGCTGCCACGCTGGGGTTACGCCAACTTTGAGACGAACATCATGACCGGCGATCCGGTGACCCCGTTCATGGTCGACCTGTGGCGTTTCGGTGCGTTCAAGGGCCGTGAATCGCAGGCGTGGGATGCGCTGCGCCGCAATGCGTTCGGCACCCCGCCGTTGAATTCCCGTCATGCGGGCCGGTCGGGCAATCCGACCTATCTGGACAAGGGCTACGTGGTCTACGACCGTGCGTTCCCGTCCAAGGGCATGGACGTCGATCCGCATCACGGCGGCTCGGCCACTCTGGAATATGCACTGGCCGACTGCGCGCTTTCGCAGATGGCCGATGGCCTGGGTCACGCCCGGGATGCGGCGACGCTGCGAGAGCGCGGCCGCAACTGGCGCAAGGTGTGGGACCCGCAGGTCCGCGACGCCGAGACCGGCTTCAGCGGCTTCCCGCGGCCTCGCACCGAGGATGGGCAGTGGTACACCCCGGCCGACGGGCACTACAGCCCCCGTTCCCACCACGGCTTCCATGAAGGCACCGCGTGGCAGTACCAGTGGCTGGCGCAGCAGGACATGCCGGGGCTGGTCGAGGCGATGGACGGTCGTGAGCAGGCCGGGCGCCGGCTCGATGCCTTCTTCGCGATGGATGCACTGCAGGCCGACCCGCTCAATGCCGCGCGGCGCGAATGGGTGGTCGGGCCCTACAGCTACTACAACCAGTTCCGCTACAACCCGAACAACGAACCCGATCTGCACGCGCCGTGGCTCTACACCCTGATCGGCCAGCCGTGGAAGACCGCCGCGGTGGTGCGGGCCGCGCAGCAGCTGTTCACCAATGCGCCCAATGGCGTGACCGGCAACGACGATCTTGGAACGATGTCGGCGTGGTACCTGTTCAGTGCGATCGGCATGTACCCGGCAGTACCGGGCAGTGGCCAGTTCCTGCTGCATACGCCGCGCTTTGCCCGGGTCGAGGTCGACATGGGCAATGGCCGCACCCTGCGCATCGATGCCCCGGGGGCGGACGGCCGCCGCCTGCAGTACGTGCAGGGCGTGCAGGTCGATGGCCAGGCGCATGCCCCGGTCTGGCTGGACTGGGAGCGCCTGCAGCAGGGCCCGCGCCTGCACTTCGCCCTCGACGCGCAGGCGCCGACCCAGGGGTGGGGCACGGCGGTGAAGGATCTGCCGGTGTCCTGGTGCGCGGCACCTGGCAGCCAGCTGCGTTGATCGGGGCTGTGCCGTTCGCGGCGACCCAGCGAACGGCACGGCACGAGACGGCCGCGATCCATTAGGCTTGAGCCCTCAGCGGAGCCCGGGAATACGATGAACGACAACGGCAGCAGCACTTCCAGCAAACGCGCCGGCAAGGCAGTGACGGTGACCGACATCGCGCGCGCCATCGGCGTATCGCGGGCGACCGTGTCGCTGGTGCTGCGCGGCAGCCCGCTGGTCAACGTCGATACCCGGGCCAAGGTCGAGGCCGAGCTGCGGCGCCAGCGCTATGTCTACAACCGCGCAGCAGCCAACCTGCGGCGGCGCACGTCCTCCAGCATCGCACTGGTGATCAACGACCTGTCCAATCCATTCTTCGCCGAATTCGCCTCCGGCGTCGACGAGGCGCTGGGTGGGCGTGGCTACGTGACCCTGCTGGGCAGCACCGGCGAATCGCCGGAACGCCAGCAGGCGGTGCTGTCCACGCTGATGGAACACACCCCGGCGGGGCTGATCCTGTCGCCGGCCGAAGGCAGCGATGCCACGCAGCTGCGCCAGGCACTGGGAGCCAATGCCAACGTCCTGCTGTTCAACCGTGAGCTGGACGGGGCCGATTGGGACTTCCTGACGCTGGACAACCAGCATGGGGCCTATCTGGCCACCCGCCACCTGATCGAGCGCGGCCATCGCCATATCGCCTTCTTCGGCGGCCACGCGGCGTCCAGTTCCTGCCACCAGCGCCGTGCCGGCTTCCAGCAGGCGCTGGCTGAGGCTGGACTGTCGCTGCCACCCGGCTGGATGATCGAATCGGCGCCGAACCGGCTGGAGGCGGCTGCACGCACCGACGAACTGTTCGCCGATGGCCATCGGCCGAGCGCAGCGGTCTGCTACAACGACACCGTCGCGCTGGGGCTGATGCTGGGCTTGAACTCGCGCGGCATCCGGCCGGGCGGCGATTTCGCTGTCACCGGCTTCGACGATATTTCCGAGGCTTCGGTGGCGGTGCCACCGTTGACGACGCTGACCGCCGACCCGCGCGAGCGTGGCCGGCAGGCGGCGGCACTGCTGCTGCAGCGCCTGGACGAACCGGATGCGCCGCCACGGCGCACGGTGGCTCCGGTGCAGCTGCGGATCCGCGAAAGCAGTGCCGCCCGGCCGACCTGATTTCACTGCCGTTACTCCTTCCACGCAACAACGATTCCGCGCAACGAGGCGCGTTCCGCATGCCGATCTCAGCAACGCCCCGTCCGTCGGGTTCCCCGGGCAACGCACCGGCCGTCACCAACGGCAAGGCCCTGGCCGTGGTGACCACCATCTTCTTCATGTGGGGCTTCCTGACCTGCCTCAACGACATCCTGATTCCACACCTGAAAGCGGTGTTCGAGCTGAACTACGCGCGGGCGATGCTGGTGCAGTTCACCTTCTTCGGTACGTACTTCCTGATGTCGCTGCCCGCTGGCCGCCTGGTCGCGGCTCTCGGCTACAAGAAGGGCATCGTGGCCGGCCTGCTGATTGCAGGTGTGGGTGCGCTGGGCTTCTGGCCGGCGGCCGAACTGCGGATCTACGGCGCCTTCCTGGGTGCATTGTTCGTGCTCGCTACCGGCATCACGGTGCTGCAGGTGGCGGCCAATCCCTATGTGGCGCTGCTGGGCCCGGAGCAGACCAGCTCCAGCCGGCTGACCCTGGCGCAGGCGTTGAACTCGCTGGGTACGGCAATCGCGCCGATCTTCGGCGGCATGCTGATTCTCTCCAATACGGTCAAGAGCGCCGATGAAATGGCGGCGATGCCGGCCGCCGAACAGCTGGCCTATCGTGCTGCCGAGGCGCAGGCCGTGCAGGGCCCGTATGTGGGCCTCGCGGTGGCGCTGGTGCTGCTGGCGTTGTTCGTGTTCCTGTTCCGCCTGCCGGCGCTGAGCGATGCGACCGAACAGGCCGACCAGGGGCATCACCACAGCTATCTGGATGCGCTGCGCCAGCGTCATCTGCTGCTGGGCGTGCTTGGCATCTTCTTCTATGTCGGTGCGGAAGTGTCGATCGGCAGCTTCCTGGTGAACTACCTGTCGATGCCCGACATCGGCGGATTCAGCGAGCAGGAGGCCACACACTACGTTTCCGCCTACTGGACGATGGCGATGGTCGGCCGCTTTGCCGGCTCGGCGCTGCTGGCTCGCTTCTCGCCGAGCCGCCTGCTGGCGATCTTCGCACTGGTCAACGTCGGACTGCTGGCGCTGACCATGGCCAGCGCCGGCAGTGTCGCGCTGTACTCGGTGGTGGCGATCGGCCTGTTCAACTCGATCATGTTCCCCACCATCTTCGCGCTCAGCATCGAGCGCCTGGGGCCGCTGACCAACAAGGGCTCGAGCCTGCTGATCATGGCCATCGTCGGCGGCGCCGTGGTGCCGTACCTGCAGGGCGTGCTGGCCGACCACATCGGGGTGCAGGCCAGCTTCATCCTGCCGCTGCTGTGCTACGTCTACATCATTTTCTACGGACTGGTCGGCGCACGTACGCCGGCCTCCGCAACGCAGGGAGGCTGAGTCCGGAATGGGTGCGATTGTCTGCTTCGGCGAAATTTTGATCGATCTACTGGCGCAGCCGCCGGCCAATGCGGACACGCCGCGCGCGTTCCTGCAATACGCCGGCGGGGCACCGGCCAACGTCGCGGTGGCTGCCGCGCGGCTGGGCGCGAAGACCCAGTTCGTCGGCATGCTGGGCCGCGACATGTTCGGCGACTTCCTGGCCGAAAGCCTGGCCGAGCACGGTGTCGGTACCGACTACATCGTCCGCACCGATGCCGCCAAGACCGCGCTGGCGTTCGTCGCTCTCGATGCAGAGGGGGAGCGCAGCTTCAGCTTCTACCGTCCGCCGGCGGCCGATCTGCTGTTCCGCGACAGTGATTTCCAGGCCGCCTGCTTCGACAGTGCGCAGTGCTTCCACGTCTGCTCCAACAGCCTGACCGAGGCGGCCATCGCGGACGCAACCTTCGCGGGCATGGAGCGCGCGCGCGCTGCCGGGGCTGTGGTCAGTCTCGACCTCAACCTGCGGCCGGCGCTGTGGCCGGCCGATGTCGATCCGTCGCCGCGCCTGTGGCAGGCGCTCGAACGCGCGGACCTGGTCAAGCTGTCGCGCGAAGAACTGGACTACCTGGCGGCGCCCCTGGGCGACGGCGGCGAGGACGCGGTGCTGCAGCGGCTGCTGGCGGCGCAGGCTCGCTGGGTGATCGTGACCGATGGTGCGGCCACGCTGCGCTGGTACACCCGCCAGGCGCAGGGCACGGTGACCAGCTTCCAGGTCGCCGCTGTCGATACCACCGCAGCCGGTGATGCCTTCGTGGGAGGCGTGCTGGTGGGACTGCTGGAGCGGGGTGGCGCAGGCGCGGGATTCAGCGCGTTCTGCCGGGACCCGCAGGCCATCGACGCCACGCTGCGCTTCGGTGCCGCGGTCGGCGCGCTGGCCGTTACCCGCAAGGGCGCGTTCGCCGCGATGCCCTCGCTCGACGAAGTGCAGCAGCTGCTGCAGGCACAGGACATTACCGCATGAGCACCTCGCCCGACTTCCGTTCGCCCGCGTTCCTGCGCGCGCATATCGCCGATACCCTGGCGTTCTATCATCCGCGCTGCATCGATCCGGCCGGTGGTTTCTTCCATTATTTCCGTGACGACGGCAGCGTCTACGATGCCAGCCATCGCCATCTGGTAAGCAGCACCCGTTTCGTCTTCAACTACGCGATGGCCTATCGCGAGTTCGGCAAGGCCGAGTACCGCGAGGCCGTCGAGCATGGCGTGCGCTATCTGCGTGAGGTGCACCGCAATCCGGCCACCGGTGGCTATGCCTGGACCCTGCGCGATGGCCAGGTCGAGGACGACATGAATCACTGCTATGGCGTGGCGTTCGTCCTGCTGGCCTACAGCTGCGCGTTGAAGGCCGGCATCGAGCAGGCCCGCGCGTGGATGGATGAGACCTGGCAGCTGCTGGAGGCGCGCTTCTGGGAGCCGCAGCACGGTCTGTACCGGGACGAGGCGGACGGCCAGTGGAACTTCACCGGTTACCGTGGACAGAACGCCAACATGCACATGTGCGAGGCCATGCTGGCTGCGTTCGAGGCCAGTGGCGAACAGCGCTATGTGGAACGTGCCCTGCAGCTGGCCGACAACATGACCCGTCGCCAGGCAGCCAAGGCCGGTGGCCTGGTATGGGAGCACTACGATTCCAGCTGGGAGATCGACTGGAACTACAACCTGGACGACCCCAAGCATCTGTTCCGTCCCTGGGGCTTCCAGCCGGGCCACCAGACGGAGTGGGCCAAACTGCTGCTGATCCTGGATCGGCACGTGCAGGCCGACTGGCTGGTGCCGACGGCGCGTCATCTGTTCGACGTGGCCGTGGAGCGCAGCTGGGACGAGGCCCGTGGTGGCCTGTACTACGGTTTCGCGCCGGAGTCACGACGGCAGCCGGGCATGGACGGCGCGCCGATCGGCGGCGACAGCTTCGTCTGCGACGACGACAAGTACTTCTGGGTACAGGCCGAAACCCTGGCAACCGCTGCGCTGATGGCTGCGCGCACCGGTGATGACCGCTACTGGCAGTGGTACGACCGCATCTGGGCCTATTCCTGGGAGCACTTCGTCGATCACCGCTACGGCGCCTGGTTCCGCATCCTCGATGCAGACAACCGCAAGTACAGCGATGAAAAGAGCCCCGCAGGCAAGGTGGATTACCACACCATGGGTGCCTGCTACGAAGTGCTGAACGTCGTGCGTTGAGCATGACCGGTAGCGCCGGGCCATGCCCGGCGAAGCATGATCGGTAGCGCCGGGCCATGCCCGGCGGAAGCATGATCGGTAGCGCCGGGCCATGCCCGGCGAAGCATGATCGGTAGCGCCGGGCCATGCCCGGCGAAGCATGATCGGTAGCGCCGGGCCATGCCCGGCGGAAGCATGATCGGTAGCGCCGGGCCATGCCCGGCGGAAGCATGATCGGTAGCGCCGGGCCATGCCCGGCGAAGCATGATCGGTAGCGCCGGGCCATGCCCGGCGGACACAACAGGAGTCCCGCCCGTGCATCGCCCTTTCCGTGCCGTTTGCCCATTCGCCTCTCTGGCCCTGTTGTGGATTGCCACTCTCGTATTCCCGGCAGCGGCCGCTCCGTTACAGGCAAGCTGGGAGTTCCGCATGCTGCCGGGCGACGCGCAGGGCGCGGCGCATCCCGGCCTGCAGCAATGGCGCAGCGCGCAGGTGCCGGGCAGCATCCACACCGACCTGCTGGCGCATGAACTGATCCGTGATCCTTACGTCGGCGCCGCCGAGGCCGAGCTGCAGTGGATCGGCCTGGCGGCATGGGAATACCGTGCACGCTTCGATGTGGACGCCGCGACCCTGGCCAGGCCGAACGCGGAACTGCGCTTTGACGGTCTGGATACGTACGCGGAAGTCACCCTCAACGGCAGGCCGCTGCTGCGCGCCGACAACGCTCACCGCAGCTGGCGCGTGCGCGTGGACGGCCGCCTGAAGGCGACGGGCAACACGCTGCAGATCGTGTTCCGTTCGCCGATCCGCACGCTGCTGCCCGCTGTCCAGGCGATGCCGCACAGGATTGCTGGCAATTATCCTTCGCCCTACGGTGACGAGCCGAAGGATGCGATGGTCGGTAATTTCGCGCGCAAGCCGGCCTACCATTTCGGCTGGGACTGGGGTCCGCGCTATGTCACCGCCGGGGTCTGGCGTGGCATCGACCTGGAGTCCTGGGGGGAGCGCCGCCTCGGCGATGTGGCCGTACGCACCGACATGCTGGACGCGCAGCAGGCGAAGCTTGCGGTCGTGCTGCAGGTGGAACAGGATGCTGCCGCGGGTACCGCGGCCGTCGATGTGGAGGTGTTCGATCCGGAGATGCGCAGTGTCGCGCGGGTGCAGCGGCAGGTTGCGGTGGCCCCGGGAGCGAATACGGTGGAGCTGCCGGTGGCGCTTGCCCAGCCGCGCCGCTGGTGGCCGGTCGGCTACGGGGCACAGGATCGCTACGTGGTGGCGGTCCGCCTGGACGGCGGCGATAGCGAGTCGCTCGCGCGCGAGCAGCGCATCGGCCTGCGCACGGTCGAACTGCGCCGCGACAAGGACGCTGACGGCGGCCAGGGCTTCGCATTCGTGATCAACGGCGTGCCGGTCTTCGCCAAGGGCGCGAACGTGATTCCCTTCGACGCGTTCCCGGCCCATGTGGATTCCGCGCGCGTGCGCCAGGTGCTGACCGCCGCGCGCGACGCCAACATGAACATGCTGCGCAACTGGGGCGGCGGCTACTACGAAAACGATGTGTTCTTCGATATTGCCGATGAACTGGGCCTGCTGGTCTGGCAGGACTTCATGTTCGGCGGCGGCATGCAGCCCGGCTACGACCCGGCATTCCGCGCCAGCGTGGTTGCCGAAGCGCGCGACAACGTGCGCCGCCTGCGCCATCACCCCAGCATCGTGTTGTGGTGTGGCAACAACGAAGAGGAAACCGCGTGGAAGGACTGGGGCCATGGCCGCGACCTGAAGGCCGCGGATCCGGTCTTCGCCGCAAAGGTCTGGCAGGGCTATGTGGACCTGTTCGGCAATGACCTGCGTGCGGTGGTCCGTGAAGAAGGGCTGGGGGTGCCGTACTGGTCCAGTTCGCCCAGCAACGACCTCGACGAGAAGGCCAACGACTCCACCCGTGGCGACAAGCACTACTGGCAGGTGTGGGGCAATCCGGCGTTGCCGGTGCAGGCCTATCTGCGCGAGACGCCGCGCTTCATGTCCGAGTACGGCCTGCAGGCGTGGCCGGCCGTGGCTACGGTGGACCAGATCGCAACCCGCGCCGAGCAGCGGATCGACAGCCCGGTGATTCGCGCGCACCAGAAGTTCATGGCGGGCGAGGGCAACAGCCGTCTGCTGCACTATATCGAGCAGGGTTACGGTACGCCGAAGGATTTCGGGGACTTCGTGTATCTCAGCCAGGTGATGCAGGCCGATGGCATCGCTCTGGCAGCGCTGCACCATCGCGCCTCACGCCCCTACACGATGGGCTCGCTCTACTGGCAGCTCAATGACGTATGGCCGGGTGCGTCCTGGTCGAGTGTGGACTACTTCGGGCGCTGGAAGGCGCTGCACTACCAGGCGCGGCGCTTCTTCGCTCCCGTTGCCGTGGCGGCGCTGCGTGACGAGGGCACGACACGCGTGCGTCTGCTCAACGATGGCGACGCCGGCGAGGCGCGCTGGCGGCTGCGGGTGATGGATGTCGACGGCAAAGTGCTACGTCGTCGCGAGCAGGCGGTGACCCTGGCGGCCGCGGGCGTGACGGCGGTCGGCGATTTCAGTGATGCCGAACTGCTGGCGGGTGCCGATCCGAAGCGCACGATTGCCGTATTCGAGGTGCTGCAGGGAGGGAAGACGACTGCACGTCAGGTCGTGGGATTCGTCGAGGCCAAGGATCAGGTGCTGCCCCGCCAGGCGCTCAGGGCCACGCTGGACGTCGAGGGGGACCACTACCGGCTGCGGCTGCAGAGCAGGGCATTCGTGCGCGCGGCATGGGTGGACTTCGGTGCCCTGGAGGTGCAACTGGAGGACAACCTGCTCGATCTGCTGCCGGGCGAGAGCCGCGACATCAACGTGCGCGGCC